>JAWWBV010000279.1:0-4344 GCA_033720795.1 Halomonas sp.
ACAGCGGCTGGAAGGAGGCCGTCGAGCGCGTCCGCACCCAGTAGCCGGCAGGGCCGGGGAAAGGCCAACCCGCTGATTCGCCGGACAAGAAAGCGCTCGACGGGCTTGCATTTCTTATCCGGTTGCGTAGAATACGCATCCGTTGCCACGGCGAAGTCACGCCGACAACAGGGTGAAGGACCATAGCTCAGTTGGTTAGAGCGCCACGTTGACATCGTGGAGGTCGGCGGTTCAAATCCGCCTGGTCCTACCATCATTCGCCCAGGCATGCCTTGCAGGACCATAGCTCAGTTGGTTAGAGCGCCACGTTGACATCGTGGAGGTCGGCGGTTCAAATCCGCCTGGTCCTACCAGATTCGAGAACGCCCCGCAGCCATCGGCTGCGGGGCGTTTTTCTTGCTGCGCGGTTTTTCGCGAGCGCCTCGTCTCGACGGTCTCGCCACGGGACTGCGTAGCACGAATGGCGGGCTGCCCGGCGAGGCCGATCGCCTCGCCGGGCCGGGAGTCACGCCAGGTCGCTCTGCGCGACGAAGACCTCGACCAGCGCCTCGATGCCCGCGCGGTCGTCGTCAGTGAAGCGGCCCTGGCTCGGGCTGTCGAGGTCCAGCACGCCCCACAGGCGATCCGCCACCACGATCGGCACCACCAGCTCGGCGCGGGAGTCCGCGTCGCAGGCGATGTGGTCGGCGACGGCATGGACGTCGTCGACGCGCTGGGTCTGGCGGCTGCGCGCCGCGGCGCCGCACACGCCCTTGGTGAAGGGGATGGGGTGGCAGGCCGGCTTGCCCTGAAAGGGGCCCAGGCAGAGCAGCTCGGGCTCGCGCTGCAGGTAGAAGCCGGCCCAGTTGAGCGCGGGGATCTCCTGCATGATGAAGGCGCAGGTCTGGGCGCTATTGGTCAGCCAGTCGCGGGTGTCGAGCAGCGCGCCGAGTTGGCGAGTGAGCAGGGGGTAGTCGGGCTGGGGGTGATCCGGTGTCATGTCGGCTCCTTGAACAAGAAAGGCCGGCGCACCGGCCGGCCTTCACTCAGCAATCGCTAGATGGTCGGAAAGGGAAAGATGGATATGCGTGACGAGCGAAGGCAGGCTGGCCGCCGCCGGAGCGCAGCTACCGGAATGTAGCCTGCTACATGAGGAGGCGACCGGGCCGGCGCACCGGCACCGCCGGCGGCCAGGATGTCGAGCGCAGTAGCATATCCGCTTTCACTTACTTCCAGCCGGGTACCGCTTGGGGCCCGAACAGCTCGCTCGCCTTGGCCTCGACCTCCTCGGTCTGGTAGGCCTCGACCAGCTGCTGGATGGCCTCGCGATCCTCGTCGCCGCCGCGCACCGCGATCAGGTTGACGTAGGGGGACTCGGCACCCTCCTTGATCAGGGCGTCGTCCAGGGTCAGGCCGGCCGGCTGGGCGAAGGTGTTGTTGATGAAGGCCATGTCCACGTCGGGCAGCACGCGGGGCAGCTGGGCGGCCTCGATCTCGCGGAAGTCGAAGTCGTGCGGGTTCTCGGCGATGTCCAGCGGGGTGGCTTCCAGGAAGGTCGGGTCCTGGAGCGTGAGCAGCCCCTCGTTGTGCATCAGGATCAGGGCGCGACCCTCGTTGGAGGGGTCGTTGGGCAGGGCGATGGTGGCGCCCTCCGGCAGCTCCTCGATGCTGTCGTACTTGTCCGAGTAGGCGCCGATCGGGTAGACGAAGGTGTAGCCGGCGATGGCGAAGTCGTAGCCGCGATCCTCGACCATGGAGCGCATGTAGGGCTCGTGCTGGTAGGCGTTGGCGTCGAGGCTGCCGTCGGCCAGGGCGGCGTTGGGCGTCACGTAGTCGGTGAACTCGATGATCTCGACCTCGAGGCCGTACTCGCGCTCGGCGATCTCGGCGGCGACCTTCATGACGTCGGTCTCGGGGCCGGCCACGGTGCCGACCTTGAGGGCGTGCTCATCGGCCAGGGCGGCGCCGGCGGAGAGGGTCAGGACGGAGGCGGTCAGGGTGCCGATCAGGGTCTTGCGCATGTCGCGATGCTCCTTGTGAAAGACGAGTCGAGCTCGATACTAACGGAATAAGCAGAAAAATTATAATGCACTCTGGTTATTTAAGAGGGCGCATCACTTATGGTCGCTCTTGCGCACCAGATAATCGCCCAGGCTCTGGAAGCCCTGCACCATCACCACCAGGATCACCACGGTGATCAGCATGATCGTCGGGTTGAAGCGGTTGTAGCCGTAGCGGATGCCCAGGTCGCCGAGCCCGCCGCCGCCCACGGCGCCGGCCATGGCCGAGTAGCTGATCAGGGTGACGGCGGTCACCGTCAGGGCGGTGAAGATGCCACCGCGCGCCTCGGGCACCAGCACCTTGGTGATGATCTGCCAGGGCGTGGCACCCATGGACTGGGCGGCCTCGACCAGCCCCGGCGGGATCTCGTTGAGGGCTCCCTCGACCAGGCGCGCCACGAAGGGGATCGCCGCGATGGTCAGCGGCACGGCGGCGGCGTTGGTGCCGATCGACGAGCCCACCAGCATCCGCGTGAAGGGGATGATGGCGACCATCAGGATGATGAAGGGGATGGAGCGGCCGACATTGGTGATCGCGCCCAGCACCCGGTTGAGCGTGGGCTCCGCCAGGATCTGCCGCGGCCGGGTGACGTAGAGCAGCACGCCCAGGGGGATGCCGACCAGCGCCGAGATCACGCCGGAGACCGCCACCATGTAGAGGGTGTCGAGGGTGGCCTCGAGAATCAGTTCAAGCATCGCGCCGGACATGGCCGAGCACCTCCACCTGCAGGTCGTGGGATTCGAGATAGTCCAGGGCCTCGCGGGTCTTCTCCGCAGGCCCCATCAGTTCGGCGATCATCAGGCCCAGGGTGCGCTCCTGGATCGACTCCACCTTGGCCTGGAGGATGCTGACGTCGACGCCGCACTCGCGGGCCAGCCGCGAGATCAGCGGCGTCGAGACGGCATCGCCGGAGAAGGCCAGGCGCACCACCGGGTGGCTGTGTGGTCCGGGGGCCTCCTCGAGGCGCTCTATCAGGGCGCGCGGTGGGTCGAGCTCGAGGAAGTCGTTGAGGAAGTCGCGGCCGAGCCGGGTGCGGGGGGCGGTGAAGAAGTCGCCGACCTCGGCCTCCTCGACCAGCTCGCCGTCGGAGATCAGGCTGACCCGGTGGCAGATCGACTTGACCACCTCCATCTCGTGGGTGATCAGCAGGATGGTCAGGCCGAGCTGGCGATTGATGTCGCGCAGCAGCTCCAGGATCGAGCCGGTGGTGTGGGGGTCCAGCGCCGAGGTGGCCTCGTCGCAGAGCAGCACCTTGGGGCGGCTGGCCAGCGCCCGGGCGATGGCCACGCGCTGCTTCTGCCCGCCGGAGAGCTGGGCCGGATACTGGCGCGCCTTGTCGGAGAGGCCGACGAGGTCGAGCAGCGGCATCACCCGCTCCCGGATCTCGGCGCGCGTCATGCCCATCAGCTCCAGCGGCAGGGCCACGTTGGCGAAGACGGTGCGCGAGGTCAGCAGGTTGAAGTGCTGGAAGATCATGCCGATGCGGTGGCGCGCCTGGTTGAGCGCCGCCCCGGAGAGCGCGGTCAGCTCCTCGCCGTCCACGGTCACGGTGCCCGTGGTGGGGCGCTCGAGCAGGTTGACGCAGCGGATCAGCGTGGACTTGCCGGCACCGGAGAGGCCGATCACGCCGTGGATCTCGCCCTGGGGCACGTGCAGGTTGGCATGCTTGAGCGCCGTCACGGCGCCGGGGCCGCCGCTGCGTCCCTTGGGATAGTAGGTCTTGGAAACGTCGTCTAGTCGAATCATCGCAGCCGCCGGTGGGGCGCCGGCCGGGCGGGCGTGGCAGCATCGGGCATAAAAAAAGGCCACCCTGACGGGTGGCCATCAACGCTGGACACACCCTTTTAGCTGCACTTCACGTCGCGGTTTACCCCGAGAGGCGCTCCGCGACGTCGGCGCCCGCAATCCGGGTACAAATCGGCGCCTTCAAAATGTAGCCGCTTATTCTATTTTTCAAACGCCCGATCGTCAAGCTCGCCAGGGCATGTGCCCGGCGGGGCGGCGCTGGCGTGGTGATATTTTCTGTTACGTCCTCTTGCGTTGGTGATCCTTGCGCGTCGAGTCGCGCCGTGGCGGTCGGCGAGCGTGGGGCGGCGCGGTCAATGGACGCGCCGGGCCGGGTTTCCTAGACTGGCCGCTTTGGCGGCCCGCCAGGGGTCGACACGCGCACGAGGAGCAGTCATGTTCACAGGCATCGTACAGGGCACCGCCGAGGTGGTGGCCATCCAGGAGGCCGAGGCCTTCCGTACTCACGTGCTGGCGCTGCCGGCGCCGCTCAACGAGGGGCTGGCGCTGGGTGCCTCG
>JAWWBV010000280.1:0-4334 GCA_033720795.1 Halomonas sp.
AGCGCCGAGCGCCGAGCGCCGAGCGCCGAGCGCCGAGCGCCGAGCGCCGAGCGCCGCAGGATGATGTCTCTGACACTGCAGGCCTCAACGAAACAAACCCCGCCGGACTCGACATCCCGCGGGGTTTCTCATTGGCTTCCCCGACACCTGCCGCCCGTCACCGGGCAGCTCGGCGCCAGGCGCTTTCAGCTTGGCGCTTACAGTCGATAGACGCTGGTGGTCATCACCTTGGACATCAGCTTCATGCCGAGCTTGACCGGCGCGGGGAAGCGGCTGCCCCCCGCCTCCAGGGCCAGCTGGGCGTGGTGGGCCTCGTCGATGGCCATCTGGCGCAGCACGGCGCGGGAGCGATGATCGCCCGCGGGCAGCTTGACCAGGTGCTCCTCCAGGTGGTGGCCGACCTGCTCCTCGGTGGCGGCCACGAAGCCGAGGCTCACCTGGTCGCCGACGGCGCCCGCCGCGGCGCCGAGGCCGAAGGAGGCCGCGTAGAAGAGCGGATTGAGCAGGCTCGGGCGAGCGTCGAGCTCCTGGAGCCGCTCGTCGCACCAGGCCAGGTGGTCGATCTCCTCCTGGGCGGCCTGCTCCATCTGGCCGCGCACCTCGGGCAGCTTGGCGGTCATCCCCTGGCCCTGATAGAGCGCCTGGGCACACACCTCGCCGGTATGGTTGATGCGCATCAGCCCCGCGGCGTGGTGCCGCTCCTCCGCGCTCAGCGGCTCGTCGTGCACCGCCGGCGTCGCCGGCGAGGGGCGCGAGGGGGTCGCCGCGTGGGGCACCAGGGTCCTCAGCACGGTATCGAGCTGGTGGATCAGATTGTCGGCACGCGTTAGGGAGCGGGTCATGACGGAATCTCTCGAGAATGCACCTGAGGCGTCGTGCGCCGGGTCGCGCGCGGCCTCGGCCGCAGGGGCGCCGGCTAGCCAGCCGGCCAGGTAAAGCGACGACCGCCCATCAGGTGCATGTGAATATGATAGACGGTCTGGCCGCCGTGGTCGTTGCAGTTCATCACTACCCGGTAGCCGTCCTCGGCGAAGCCTGCCTGCTTGGCCAGCTGGGCGGCGGTGAATTGCAGGCGCCCCACCAGCGCCAGGTCGCCGTCCTCCTCGATGTCATTGAGGGTGGCGATGTGGCGCTTGGGCACGATCAGCATGTGAGTCGGGGCCTGGGGGTTGATGTCGTTGAAGGCCAGGACCTCGTCGTCCTCGTAGACGATGTCGGCGGGAATCTCGCGCTCGATGATCTTGCAGAACAGGCAATCCATGGACGGTTCTCCTTACGTGAGGATCGGTGCCGGCATCAGCGAAAGCGCCGCTGGGCCAGCAGGTGGCGCACCAGTGGCCCCAGGATCAGCTCCATGGCCAACGACAGCCGCGAGCCCGGCACCACCAGGGTGTGGGGGCGGCTCATGAAGGCATCCTGGATCATCGCCAGCAGATAGGGAAAGTCCACCGTGGCCGGGTCGCGGAAACGGATCACCACGAAGGACTCGGCGTCGGTGGGGATGTCCTGGACCTCGAAGGGGTTCGAGGTGTCCACCGTGGGCACCCGCTGGAAGTTGATGTGGGTGCGCGAGAATTGCGGCTGGATGTAGCGCACGTAGTCGTCCATGCGCCCCAGGATGGTGTCGATCACCGCCTCCTGGGAGTAGCCACGGTGGCGCATGTCGCGGTCGATCTTCTGGATCCACTCCAGATTCATGGTCGGCGCGACCCCCACCAGCAGGTCGACGTGGCGGGCGATGTCGAGCTCGGCGGTGACCAGCCCCCCGTGCAACCCCTCGTAGAACAGCAGGTCGGTACCGCAGGGCAGCGGCTGCCATTCGGTGAAGGTGCCGACCTGGTAGCCGGCCTCGATCATCTGCTTGTCTTCGGCATGGATGTAGTGCCGGTAGGAGCCGTTGCCATGCTGGCCATACTCCCGGAACAGTGCCTCGAGCCGGTCCAGCAGGTTGGCCTCCACCGCGAAGTGGGAGAGCTCGTCCTTGCGGTCGGGCTCGTCGAGGAGGAGCTGCGCCAGCTCCTGGCGCGTATAGCGGTGGAAGGCGTCGCCGTCGACGAAGGCGGCGTGCACGGCCTCCCGGGCGAACATCCGCTCGAAGGTGCGCTTCACCGTGGTGGTGCCGGCCCCGGAAGAGCCGGTGAGGGCGATGATCGGATACTCCCGCGACATCAGCGCGCCCCCGCCAGGGCGTCGCGCACGACATCGGGAATCGCCACCGGGCGACCGGTGGCGGGATCGACCAGCATCAGGTTGATCCGGGCGGTGGCCACGGCGGCGCTATCGGCCTCGCGCAGGATGCGGTGGTAGACGCCGATCGCCTTGCGCGCCGGCGCCGGGATGGCGGTCTCCACCACCAGGGCATCGGGCCAGCGCGTCTCGGCCTGGTACTGCACGGCAAGATCGGCCGCGACGCAGGGATAGCCGCCGAGATCTCCCTCGGAGAGCCCTCGGGACGCCAGCGCGGCGACCCGCGCCTCGTGCAGCAACGAGATCAGCGCATCGTGGCCCAGATGGCGGCCGTAGTTCATGTCGGTGATACGCACCGTCAGCGGGTGACGATGCATCACCTCGTCGTCGGGAAAACTCAGTCGGACACGCTCCATCCTGGCTCCTGTCATTGTTGTTGGGCGCCCTTCGTCGTCAGGCGTCCCTGCGCTCCCGGGCGATGGCCCGGTGGGCGATATCGCGACGGTAGAGCACCTCGGGCCAGTCGATCTCGGCCACCCCCCGGTAGGCCAGGTCGCGGGCCGCGCCCACGTTGTCGCCCAGCGCCGTGACGCAGAGCACCCGGCCGCCGGCGGTGACCACCCGGCCATCCTGCTCGGCCGTGCCGGCGTGGAAGACCTTGCAGCCGGTGGCCGCGGCGGCCTCGAGTCCGTCGATGGCATCGCCCTTGCGGTAGCTGCCCGGGTAGCCGCCGGCAGCCAGCACCACGCCCACCGCGGGACGCGAGTCCCAGTCGCAGGCCAGCCCCGCCAGTTCGCCGCGCGCCCCGGCCAGGCAGAGCTCGGCCAGGTCGGAGCGCAGCCGCAGCATGATCGGCTGGGTCTCGGGGTCGCCGAAGCGGCAGTTGTACTCGATCACCCTGGGGTTGCCCTCGGCGTCGATCATCAGGCCGGCGTAGAGGAAGCCGGTGTAGGGGTGGCCCTCCTCGGCCATGCCCTGCACCGTGGGGCGGATCACCTGCGCCATGATGCGCTCGAAGACGCTGTCGGTGACCACCGGCGCGGGGGAGTAGGCGCCCATGCCGCCGGTGTTGGGGCCGGCATCACCGTCGAGGGCGCGCTTGTGGTCCTGGCTGGTCGCCATGGGCAGGATGGTCTCGCCATCGACCATGACGATGAAGCTCGCCTCCTCACCCTGCAGGAACTCCTCGATCACCACCCGGGCGCCGGCGTCGCCGAAGGCGTTGGCCTCGAGCATGTCACGCACCGCCGCCTCGGCCTCCGCGAGGGTCTCGGCCACGATCACGCCCTTGCCGGCCGCCAGGCCGTCGGCCTTGATGACGATGGGCGCGCCCTTCTCGGCCAGGTACTCGAGCGCCGGCGCCACCGCGGTGAAGGTGCGGTAGTCGGCGGAGGGGATGGCGTGGCGGGCCAGGAAGTCCTTGGTGAATGCCTTGGAGCCCTCGAGCTGGGCCGCGCCGGCCGTGGGGCCGAAGATCGCCAGGTCCGCCTCGCGGAAACGGTCGACCACGCCCGCGACCAGCGGCGCCTCGGGGCCGACGATGGTCAGCGCGACGCCCTCTTCCCGGGCGAAGGCCACCAGGCCCGCGAGGTCGTCGACGCCGATAGCGACGTTCGTGAGCCCCGGCTCCCGGGCCGTGCCGGCGTTGCCGGGGGCCACGAAGACCGCCTCCACTCGGGGGGACTGGGCGACCTTCCAGGCCAGGGCGTGTTCGCGGCCACCGCCGCCGATGATCAGGACCTTCATCCGCTTGACTACCTCAGAACCTTGCAAGAAACATCGCGGCATTATGTCAGAAAGTGGCGCTCGGCGCCGCTCACGACTGGCCCTTTCCCGAGTCGTCGTCGCTCGAGGTGCCGGCCTGGTTGATGGTCTTCTGCCAGAACTTCATGTTCTCCTCGGCCATCTCGCGCATCAGCTCCATGGGCGAGTGGCGCATGGCCTGCTGCCACTGATCCTGCATGCGATGCTGCTGCTCGAGCATCAACTTGGTGCCCTGCTCGAGATAGCGCGCCAGGGGCAGCGGCTGGGCCATGTCGTAGACCCGGATGAACTGCGCCAGCAGGTCGTTGGAGAACACCTGGGCGTCGCCGTCGGCCTGCTCCTGCTCGATGATGATCGACAGCAGGATGGTGCGGGTCAGGTCC
>JAWWBV010000281.1:0-4329 GCA_033720795.1 Halomonas sp.
CCAGGTGCTGGTCACCCGCCAGCGCATGCAGCGCGCCATGGGCACGGACGGGCCGCGCAGCATGCTGCTGGCGAGCTTCTTCGGCTTCATCTCCAGCTCCTGCAGCTTCGCGGCCCTGGTGATCCTGGCCACCGGCTGGATGCCCATCGACCCGCTGCTCTCGGTGCTGATGGCGCTGCTGATCCTGCGCAGCGCCTGGAAGCTGACCCGGGAGTCCGGGCCCATCCTGCTGGAGGGGCCCCGGCGGGCGTCGACCCCGCGACGCTGCGCCGCGAGATTCCCGAGCAGCTCGAGGCGGTCTGCAACGTGCATCACGTGCCCGTCTGGTCGCTGACGCCGGGGCGCCACCTCGTCTCGCTGCACGCGGCCATCGACGAGGGCGAGCATCGCGACTGACCCGGTGGTGGGGGCTCGACGTCCGTGTGGCTACCCCGTCGAACTGATGAGCCCCAGGATGCTGACCAGGATCAGGACGCCGCCGAGCACCCGGAAGTAGAGGTTCGTGCTCCTGGCGAGCAGGTGCCGGTGGGCGCGTTCGCCCAGCAAGTGGCCGAGCAGGGCGCAGGGCAGCAGCCACAGGTGATGGATGAGCTGCAGGTCGACGCCGGCAATCAGGAACGACACCATCTTGATCAGCACCAGGATGAACCACAGCGCGAAGAGGGTATCGCGCAGCTGGTGGGCGGCGACATGGGAGGCGAATACGGCGACGATCAGTGGGGCGCCGATCAGCGAGGTGCCGCTGACGTAGCCGCCCAGGACCAGCAGGATCGCGTCCAGGATACGGCTGTGGCTGCGAAAGGGCCTGTCGAGCACGTAGCCGACCGCGTAGACCATCACGATCACGAAGATGATGCTGCTCAGGACATTGCCCGGCAGGGTGAGCAGGCCGATGACCCCGATCAGCTTGGGGATGATCATGACCTTCATCGCCTTGAGCAGGTAGCCCCAGTCGATGTTGCCCTCGCTCGGCGTCCGGCCGCCGTTCTCGGCCACCAGCAGCCGGTGGCCGCGCCAGGCGATCCAACTGGAGAAGATCAGCAGGTGGACGGCGATGATCGGCAGGAACACCAGCGGTTCGTCGAGCACCAGCAGCAGGAAGGGCAGCGACAGGACGGCCCCGCCGAAGCCGAGGCTGGTCCTGACGAAGCCGCTCCACACGAAGATGAGCCCGATCAGGGCATACTCCCAGGCCTCGAGCCCCGTCATCCTTCCTCCTCTCTCCTGTCTGGGCGTCTGCGGTCAGGGCGTGGGGTCGTCACTCCGGCGTCCCCCAGACGCGGGCGAGCACTTCCAGGGCTTCGGCGATCACCGTCTCCTCGCCGCGATCACGCCGCCAGATGAAGCTCAGCGCGCAGGGCAGTCGCACGTCTTCGGCCACTTCCAGGCCACGCTCCTGGCGCTCGGCCATGGCCAGGGCGTCCCGGGCCAGGCTGAGCCCCACCCCGGCCCGCACCAGGTCCAGCATGCAGGCCTCCTGATCCACCTGGGCCACGCCCCTGGTCGCCACGCCCAGCGGGTCGAGCACGCCGTGCAACAAACGGTGGTGGACGGAGTTCTCTGGAGTGGTGATCCACGGCAGGCTAGCCAGGCTTTTCCAGTCGGTCCTCACCAGTCGACTTCCCCAGCCGGCCGGGGCGATCACGTGATAGTGGAAATGGGTCAGCTCGCGATGGGCGATCTCCGTCGCGAAGGGGCCCGGCCCCTCCCCCGGGGCGGCCAGATAGAAGCCGACATCCAGCTCGCCGCGGCGCACCCAGTCCATCACGGTCCCGCTCATGCCATGCTGCAGGGCGGTCTCGATCTGGGGCGCGCGCTCCACGAGGCGGTGCAGGAAGCTCCCCAGACGAATGAATTCCGGGTCCACAATGGTGCCGATCCTCAACTGACCGCGTAGCGCCGTGCTATGCATCAGCCTAGCGCTCTGCTCGAAGGCCGCCATGGCGGCCAGCGCCTTTTCGGCGGCAGGAAGCAGGGCATGGCCATCATCGGTCAGTGACAGTCCCTGGGGGCGGCGGCGGAACAGGGTCAGGCCGAGGCCCTCCTGAAACTGCTTGAGCTTGAGGCTGACCGCGGGCTGGGTCAGGTGCAGTCGTTCGGCGGCCCGGGAGACGCTGCCTTCCCGCGCCACGGTCACGAAGGCACGCAGGTTCTGAAGGTCCTGCATGATGACGTAGCGCCCCCTGTCGCTTCAGATATTTGTGGAATTTATAACAAGGTTATGAATTTCTCAATTGATCATGGCGACGATCCCGCTATCTTGGCTCCAACGGCATCCGTTCCAGCGCAGTAATGATGCTCCTGACGATGATTTCACCAATGACAAGACGAGGCGGCCATGAGCACAGCCAGCATCCAGCATTATATCAATGGGCAAATGACACCCGGGGAATCCGGCACGACCCAGGACGTCTTCAATCCGGCCACCGGCCAGGTGACGGGGCAGGTCGCCTTGGCCTCGCCGAACGATGTGGAGACTGCCGTGGCCGCCGCCCGGGGGGCCTTTCCGGCCTGGGCCGACACCCCGCCGATCCGTCGGGCGCGGGTGATGTTCAAGTTCCTGGAACTGCTCAACGCCCACAAGGATGAGATGGCCGAGGCGATCACCCGGGAGCACGGCAAGGTGTTCACCGATGCCCAGGGCGAGGTGGCGCGGGGCATCGATATCGTCGAGTTCGCCTGTGGCATCCCCCAGCTGCTCAAGGGGGACTACACCGAGCAGGTCAGCACCGGTATCGACAACTGGACCACGCGCCAGCCGTTGGGCGTGGTGGCCGGAATCACGCCGTTCAACTTCCCGGCCATGGTGCCGATGTGGATGTTCCCGATCGCCATCGCCGCCGGCAACAGCTTCATCCTCAAGCCGAGTCCGCTGGATCCCAGCGCCTCGCTGCTGATGGCCGACCTGCTCAAGCGGGCCGGGTTGCCGGATGGCGTGTTCAACGTGGTGCAGGGCGACAAGGACTCGGTGGAGGCGCTGCTCGACCATCCCGACGTCAAGGCGCTGTCCTTCGTGGGCTCCACGCCGATCGCCAACCTGATCTACCAGCGGGGGGCGAGCCACGGCAAGCGCATCCAGGCCCTCGGCGGCGCCAAGAACCATATGGTGGTGATGCCCGACGCCAACCTCGACAAGGCCGTGGATGCCCTGATCGGGGCGGCCTACGGGTCGGCCGGGGAGCGCTGCATGGCGATCAGCGTGGCGGTGCTCGTCGGCGACGTGGCCGACACCCTGGTGCCGCGCCTGGCGGAGCGGGCGCGGGCCCTGAAGGTGAAGAACGGCCTGGAGCTGGACGCCGAGATGGGCCCCATCGTCACGGCCCAGGCCCACCAACGCATCACCGGCTACATCGAGAAGGGCGTGGACGAGGGCGCCGAGCTGGTGGTCGACGGCCGGGACTTCGATCCGTCCGTTACCGGCGAGGGCTGTGCCGAGGGCTTCTGGATGGGCGGCACCCTGTTCGATCACGTCACGCCGGAGATGACCATCTACCAGGAGGAAATCTTCGGCCCGGTGCTGGTCTGCGTGCGGGTGCCCGATATCGCCACGGCCATCCAGCTGATCGACGACCATGAGTTCGGCAACGGGGTGAGCTGCTTCACCGAGAGCGGCAGCGTGGCCCGCGAGTTCGGCCGCCGCATCCAGGTGGGCATGGTGGGCATCAACGTGCCGATCCCGGTGCCGATGGCCTGGCACGGCTTCGGCGGCTGGAAGCGCTCGATGTTCGGCGACACCCACGCCTACGGCGAGGAGGGCGTGCGCTTCTATACCAAGCAGAAGTCGATCATGCAGCGCTGGTCGAGCTCCATCGACCACGGCGCCGAGTTCGCGATGCCGACGGCCAAGTAACGTCTCCTTCAACGACCGACAGGCATGCCGGCCGGCCAGGTGGTAGCCACCAGCTGACCCGATACCGTCATCCGGTGACGGTACGACCGGCATGCCAAACGAGAGCATGCCATGGCTGATCATTCCAACGACAAGCAAGCCTTCGACTACATCGTGGTGGGTGCCGGCACCGCCGGCTGCCTGCTCGCCAACCGCCTCAGTGCCGACCCGACCAACCGGGTGCTGCTGATCGAGGCGGGTGGCCGCGACAACTACCACTGGATTCATATCCCGGTGGGCTACCTCTACTGCATCGACAACCCGCGCACCGACTGGCGTTTTCGCACCGAGCCCGACCCCGGCCTGAACGGTCGCTCCTTGATCTATCCCCGCGGCAAGACCCTCGGCGGCTGTTCCAGCATCAATGGCATGCTCTATCTGCGGGGGCAGGCCCGCGACTACGACGGTTGGGCCGAGCTCACCGGCGACGACGCCTGGCG
>JAWWBV010000282.1:0-4310 GCA_033720795.1 Halomonas sp.
ATCACCATCCCGGAATTCCTGGGGAACCGCTTTCCGACTCAGGCCATTCCGCTGAGAACGGTATCCGCTATCGTCATCGTGGTCTTCTTCGCGGTCTACACCGCCTCGGGCCTGGTGGCGGGCGGCAAGCTGTTCGAGAGCGCCTTTGCCGGCGTGATCAACATCGGCGGCATGAGCGACTACGCCGCCGGCGTGGCCATCACCCTGGTCGTGGTGCTTGCCTATACGGTGGTGGGCGGCTTCCTGGCCGTGAGCATGACGGACTTCGTGCAGGGCTGCATCATGATGCTGGCACTGGTGATCATGCCGGCGGTGGTGCTGTTCGGCGAGGGGGGTGGCGGTTTCGCCCAGGCGTCCCAGACCCTGAACGAGGTCGATCCCACGCTGCTCTCCTGGACGGAAGGGCTGACCATCATCGGCTGGCTGTCGGCCGTGACCTGGGGGCTCGGCTACTTCGGCCAGCCGCACATCATCGTGCGCTTCATGGCCATCCGCACCCAGAAGGACGTTCCCGTTGCCCGCAACATCGGCATGAGCTGGATGCTCATCTCCCTGATCGGCGCGATCTCCCTGGGCATCTTCGGCCGGGCCTATGCCGTGCGCAACGGCATGAACGTGGAAGATCCGGAAACGATCTTCATCATCCTCGCGGACCTGCTGTTCCATCCGCTGGTCACCGGCTTCCTCTTCGCGGCGCTGCTGGCGGCGATCATGAGTACCATCTCCAGCCAGCTCCTGGTGTCGTCCTCCTCGCTGACCGAGGACTTCTACCGCCTCTTCCTGCGCAAGGAGGCGAAGGAGAAGGAGGTCGTCGCCATCGGCCGGGTCTGTGTCGTCCTGGTGGGCGTGGTGGCCGCCATCATCGCCTCGGACCCCAACTCCAAGGTGCTGGGGCTGGTCAGTAACGCCTGGGCCGGGTTCGGGTCGGCGTTCGGCCCGCTGATCATCCTCTCGCTGATGTGGCCGCGCACCAACGGCGCCGGGGCTCTGGCGGGCATGATCGTCGGGGCCCTCACCGTCATGCTCTGGATCAACCTGGGCTGGAACGCCTCCTTCATGGGCGGTCCCGGCGTCTACGAGATCATCCCCGGCTTCATCGCTGCCTTCATCGCCATCCTGGTGGTGAGCAGCGTGACCGCGGATGCCGGTGAATATCGGGAAATCACCCGTTAACAGGCAAGCGCCTGACGCTTGAGGCGGTAAAAGGGCTCCTTCGGGAGCCCTTTTCCATCGGCGCACCAGGTATGGAGCGCACATGAAGAAAGCCGCCTTCGGGCGGCTTTTTGGCATCTCGGGATCAGCCCCACACCTCGCGCCACACGACCACGCCCGCGAATGCCCACAGGGCCCATCGACTCAGGGACATGGCCGACAGCTGCCAGAGACGTCCCTCCCCCACCTCGATGACCAGCGGCCGCACGAAGGCCATCCCCAGCGCCCAGGCGCCGACCAGCAGCAGCGGCAGGCGCCATGTCATCGGCACCGCGAGGAAGAGCTGGGGGCGCAGCAGCAGCCAGACCGCCACCCCCGCCGCCAGCAGGAGTGCCAGCAGCGGATGGTCGAGACGGCCGGAGCGGCGCCCGGTAAATCCGGTGGTAAAGAGAGTGCGGCCAGCCATGAGCGGCTCCGGTGGCAGGGTACACCTTGAGTGAAGCCGAATTTCGGCGCGCTTTCGAGGCGCCGTGAAGGAAAAGTCAAAAAGTTGTACAAGGAATATAGGAAGCCACTATGCTAGGTACATGATCCCGACAGAGGATCGTCACCATCCCCTATCCACGCCATATAAAATTGCTACAAGCCTTTAACAAGATACTCCCGCCACGCTCATGGGCCACACCCATCGCTCGTCCGATCGATTGTTGACACGAGGGACCCTCCATGAACCCCAAGTATCTGATCGCCGCGGCCACCCTCGTCACAACCGGCCTGATCGCCGCCCAGGGGGCCATGGCCTACCAGGCCGGTGCCCTCTTCGTGCGTGACGGTATCGACAAGGACGAGGTCGGGGATGACAACGGCCCCCTCGACGGGGTCGGGGTCCTGGAGGCCTCCGATGAGCGCGGCATGGCCTACGCCATAACTGACCTGTTCAGCGACAGGCCAGGCATCGAACTCAACGGCAGCGTGGCGGGCGAGCACCGACTCACCACCGCGGCCCTCGGTGGTCCCTCCGGTGGCATGGATCGACTGCCCGTCAACCTGAGGGTCAACTACCACCCGATGGGCGACAGCGGCTCATGGATACGACCCTACGAGGGTGCCGGCCTCGTCTACACCCAC
The DNA here is from genome assembly GCA_033720795.1 of Halomonas sp. GTDB lineage: Bacteria > Pseudomonadota > Gammaproteobacteria > Pseudomonadales > Halomonadaceae > Halomonas. The sequence continues at coordinate 2,281 of JAWWBV010000282.1, forward strand.
GTCTCCGAGGAAGCGCTCGAGGCGCTGGACGTCGACGCCGCCGGCGAGGGAACGCCCCTGGGCAAGGCCCGCCTCGACCCGATGCCCCTCGGCGGAGCCGTCATCTTCCGCTTCTGATCCGTGCCCCGCCTGAGTGCATCGACCACAGGTGGCAACGCCGGGTCGGGAACGCCATTGCGCCCCCTTTATCTTCAGTGCTGTGACGACCCATCCTTGCGCTGGATCAATATCGCCTGGAAATGCCACCGATAGACTGTTGGCCGGATACGACGCGGCAAGGCCGCCGACCTCTCGTCCATCAGGAGATGACCCATGCGCAAGAACGCCCTTCCCTTCCTGCTCGCGGCCGGCATCGCCGCCGCCGCCTTCACCACCAGCACCCAGGCCTTCGCCTACGGCGCCGGGGACTTCTTCACCCGCGTGGGCGTCGCCAAGGTCGAGCCCAAGAGCGATAATGGCGACCTCGACCTCAGCTCATTGGGGCTCAACGTTCAAGATGTCGAGGTCGACGACGATAGCGCCTTCGCCTTTACCCTGGGCTACCGCTTCACCGACAAGCTGGGCGTCGAGCTGCTGGCCGCCGAGCCCTTCGACCACGACTTCCAGGTCGGCGACGTGACGGGCGGTTCCGTCGATCACCTGCCGCCGACCCTGACCGTGCAGTACTACCCGCTGGGCGGCACCGACGCGCGCGTGCAACCCTATGCCGGCATCGGCGTCAACCACACCCTGTTCTCCGATGAAGAGCTGGATGCCGACCTTCCCGTCGAGTTCGATGACTCCTGGGGCGCCGCCGGCCAGGTGGGCGTCGACCTGCTGATCGGCGACAACTGGGCCCTCAACGCCGCGGCCTGGTACCTGGACATCGACACCGATGTCACCGTCAACGACATCGATGCCGACGAGGTCGAGATCGACCCGGTGGTGGTGATGGCCGGCGTCAGCTACCGCTTCTGATCGCCCCTGGCCGACACGACGAGGCCCGCCAGATGGCGGGCCTTGTGGCGTCTGGGCCCGGTGAACCGGGGCGAGGCCAATCGCTAGCGCGGGGTCTCGTGCGAGAGGCCGAGGGCGGCCAGGGTCGGCGCATCGAGGCCGGCCACCGCCTCCACCGCGACGAGACGGGCATGGTAGTCGGGCGTCAGGAAGGGCTCCCCGGCCAGCAGGTGGTCGAGGTACTCCCGGGCCGGGCGCAGCGCGCCGGCGGTGGTGCCCGGCGCGGCGATATAGACCCAGGCCTCGCGCGTGCCCTCGCGGGTCGCGATCGGCAGGCGATGCCGGTCGTAGTCATGGGGATAGCCCTCGAAGGGATCCATGTCGCGAATCTGCTCGGGATGCGCGAGCTCGAACAGCGCCCCCTCCACCCGCTCGCCGGCCGACGCCGCCACGTTGGCATGGGCGATGCCCGGCACCTTCGAGGCCTTGTCGAAGCGCAGGACATGGTCGTGCAGCACCCCGGCCAGGGCCCGGCGGGTACGCCCGATCCGGGCGGCGACCCGGGCGGCATTCATGTTGCTGCCATAGGCGAAATAGAACGGCATCGGGCGGCCTCAGTTCTCGGTGACCAGGCGATCGATCTCCTCGACCACGCGGCACATCAGCAGCCGATCGCTCGGACGCGCGCCCTCCTGCTTGAGCCAGGCCTCCACCGCCGGCGCCACGTCGCACTGGGCCGGCATCGGCGCGCGCGTCTCGACCAGCCCCTCCAGCCGCACGATGAAGACGAAGCGCAGCCACTGGGGCAGCGTCATGGTATCGATGCAGAACGGCTGCGCGCTGTTGAAGGCGTGGGGCTCGGGACGCTCCATGCGCCACAGGCTGGCGGCCTTCATGGTGGCTTCGAGCTCGCGCAAGGCGGTAGCGAGTTCGTCGTGAACGGTCATGGTCACTCTCTCCGGTACGTTTGCCGCCATTATCCCCGCTCGCCCCCGTCACTGGCCACCCCGACGGGTTGTCCACCGTTCGTGAGGCGACCGTATCGGCCTTGTGCACAATACACAGATATCCTGAACGGCCCTGTGGATAAACAC
>JAWWBV010000283.1:0-4300 GCA_033720795.1 Halomonas sp.
CGACACTTCCGCCACGACGTGATGTCCCATGCCGATCCTGCTGGCCCTGGACGCTTCCTCGAGCGCCTGTTCCGCCGCCCTGCTGCGCCGTCGCGACGGCCACGCCGACGAACTGATCTCCCGCTTCGCCCTGACCCCGCGTGAGCACACCCGCCGCCTGCTGCCGATGGTCGACGAGGTGCTCGCCGAGGCGGGGCTTGCGGCCTCGGCGCTCGACGCCGTGGCCTACGGCCGGGGCCCGGGCTCCTTCACCGGGCTGCGCATCGCCGCCGGCGTCGCCCAGGGGCTCGCCTTCGGCCTCGACCGCCCGCTGGTCGGCGTCTCGACCCTCGAGGCGCTGGCCCTGGGCGGGCACCGCCGTCACCACTACCGCCGGCTGATCACCGCCCTGGACGCCCGCATGGGGGAGATCTACGTGGCCGCCTGGCAGTGTCGCGACGGTCGCGTGGAGCCGCTCGGTGAGGAGGCGGTGATGCCCCCCGAGCGGCTGCGCCTGCCCGCCCTCGAGGACGGCACCCAGAACGACGCCGACTGGGTCGGCATCGGCTCCGGCTGGAACCTCCGCGAGCAGATGCGCGTCGAGGTGCAGGCGGGCCTCGGCCTCTGCCTGCCCGAGGTCGAGGCCGAGGCCGCCGACATGGCGCTGCTGGCCATGGAGGCGCTGGCGCGGGGCGAGGCCCGCCCGGCCCACGAGGTGCAGCCGGTCTACCTGCGCGACCAGGTCGCCTGGCAGAAGAGCCGATGAGCGGCGTCGCGGTACGGGACCCGGCCCTGTATCCGCTGGCCCGGCGCCTGGGGCTGTCGATGGTCGACGAGGGCGGGAGTGACGGCGAGGCGCTGACGCTGGCCCGCCAGGACGATCGCCTGGTGCTGGCCGGCGACCCGCGCCGCTTCGGCCATCCCCTGGCGGTGGACTTCGTCACCGGGCGCGCCGCCCATCGGCGCCGCTTCGGCGGTGGGCGCGGCCAGCTCGTCGCCCGCGCCTGCGGCCTGGCCAAGGGCGTCACCCCCTCCGTGGTGGACGCCACCGCGGGGCTCGGCCGCGACGCCTTCGTGCTGGCGAGCCTGGGCGCGGAGGTGCTGCTGGTGGAGCGGGTCGCGGCGATCGTCGCGCTGCTCGAGGACGGCCTGGCGCGGGCCCTGGCCGACCCCGACACGTGCGAGATCGCGGCGCGCATGCGCCTCGCCCACGGCGATGCCGGCCGCGAGCTGGCGAGCCTGGTGGCGAGCGCCGGCGTGGCCCCCGAGGTGATCCACCTCGATCCGATGTTTCCCCACCGAGACAAGTCGGCGCTGGTCAAGAAGGAGATGCGCCTCTTCCGCACCCTGGCCGGCGATGACCCCGACGCCCCGCGGCTGCTCGAGGCGGCGCTGGACGTGGCGACCCACCGGGTGGTGGTCAAGCGCCCGCGCAAGGCGCCGCCCCTGGCGGGCCCGCCGCCGCGCCACGTCATCGCCGACAAGACCAGCCGCTACGACCTCTACGTGCATCGCCGCCTGGGCGCCTGAGCTCGGCCCTCGCCTCTCACCCTTCTCCCTGGCGGCTGACCAGCTGCAGGCGGTGGCGCAGCGCCGGGTCGAACAGCGCCCGGCTGTGCTCGGCCGCCTCGCGCAGCGCCTCGTCGAAGCTCAGGCGGCCGTCGTCGACGGCGAGCCACCCGCAGGCCGTGAGGCTCTCCACCAGGCCGGTGAACAGCCGCGCATCGAAGAACTCCGGGGCGTCGCGTCCCGAGAGCAGGGCCAGCCGCTCGGCCAAGAGCCGGGTGCGGGCGGTGAGCGCCTCGGCGGTGAAGTGCCCCGAGGGCTCGCTCAAGAGCACCGAGAGCAGCAGGTAGCCGCGCTCCAGCGAGGGCTGCATCAGCGCCCCCAGCATGTCGAGCTGCTCGCCGGCCGACAGCGACCCCTGGGGTCGCCGCCAGGCGTCGCCCTCGCGTTCCAGCAGGCCCTCGTCCCCGAGCGCCTCGAGCATCGCGGCCAGGTCGTCGCGGAGTCCCGGCGCGGGCGCGATGGAAAGCTCCCGGGCGAGGATCGGCCAGCCCGGGGCGAGCAGGATCGCGAGATCGTCCAGGCGCTGGGCGGCCTGGTGCCGGAAGGTGAAGGCGGCGAGGCCGGCCAGGGCGAAGAGGTGCAGCACGTTGTTGCGGTACCAGCCCAGCAGGCCGGCCTGGCGCTCGTCGGCGACGATGATGTCGCCCAGTGGGTGGGGGTGACGGTCGATCATGCCGAGGGTCTCGACCCGCGCGATCCACGCCTCGGGGCTGCCCGCCGGCAGGCTCGCGTCGCGACCGCCCGGCCGGCGCCGCTGCAGGGTCACCAGCAGCGCCAGCTGCCGGCTCAGCAGCCCGGCCTCGATGGCGCGGTGGGGCGTGGCCAGCAGTACCAGGGCCACCAGGTTGACCGGGTTGAGCGCGGCGGCGGCGTTGATGCGCCGCGAGAGGGTCTCGCCGAGCGACGGCACCACGCGGGTCAGCCAGGCCGGGCGGGGCGCGTCGAGGTCGTCGCGCCAGCCCGGCGCCTGGGCGTCGAGGAAGGCGGAGAGCGATAGCGGCTCGCCGACGTTCACGTCCACCCGCCCGTGGGACTGTCGCAGGCGTCGCGTCACGCCGAGCAGCGCCAGCGGCGACTCCCGGCGCTTCTCGGCGCCGCGCAGCTCGCGCTGGTAGCTGGCGTTCTCGAGGATGCGCTCGTAGCCGAGGTAGACGGGCACGAAGACGATGTCCCGGCCGCCCTCCCGCCGGCTGCGCAGGAAGGAGCGCAGGGTCATGGCGAGCATCCCCGGTCGGGCCGGCAGCAGGCGGCCGCTGCGCGAACGGCCGCCTTCCATGAAGTACTCCAGGGGGTGGCCCCGCGACAGCAGGCGGTGCAGATACTCGTTGAACACCGCCGCGTAGAGGCGATTATCGCGGAAGCTGCGGCGCATGAAGAAGGCGCCGCCGCGGCGCAGCAGCGGGCCGATCAGCGGCATGTCGAGGTTGCGCCCGGCGGCGATGTGCGGCGGCATCAGCCCCTCGCGGTAGAGCGCGTAGGAGAGCAGCAGGTAGTCGATGTGGCTGCGGTGGCAGGGCACGTAGACCAGGGTGTGCTCGCCGGCCAGGGCCTTGACCCGCGACAGGCCGCGCACCTCGACGCCATCGTAGAGGCGGTTCCACAGGCGCGCCAGGGCACCGGCCATGAAGCGCATCACCGGATAGGTCATGTCGGAGGCGATCTCGCGGCCGTAGCGGCGGGCGCGCCGGGCGATCCGCGGGCGCGATGCCTGCCCGGCCGTGGCGACCTCGCCGATGGCGCGCTGCACCTCGGCGCTGGCCACCACGCCGTCGATCAGCGTGCGCCGATGGGAGAGGTCGGGACCCAGCACCCGGGTGCGGGTGCGCCGGAAGTGCCCGCGCAGCAGCCGGGCCAGCTTGCGGTTGGTGAGCGCCGGGTCGCGCTCGTCATCGAGCTCGGCGAGGCGCAGCGGCGCGCCGAACTGCACCTCCACGTCGCGCCCGTTGACCGCCACCGAGAGCAGGCGGCGCAGCCGCCCGGTGAGTCGCCAGCTGTCGGCGGCCAGCAGGTGCCAGAAGCCGAAGCGCTTGCCCGGGGCGCGGCCCCAGAAGACGCTCACCGGCACCAGCTGCACGTCCCGGGCGGGATCGCCGCGGTACTGCTCGATCAGCGCCTGGAAGGGGGGCGTCGGCCGTCGCCCGCGACGCCACAGGCGACGCCCCGGGGCGGGTAGCGCCAGGCAGGCGGGCAGCGTGAGGCTGCCCACGCGGCGTTGGCCGCTGGCCCCCGGCAGGCCGTGGGCGCGGGCCAGGGTCTCGAGCAGCAGGGTGTCGGAGAGCGCCGGGCGCGACAGCACGTAGAGCACCGGCAGCGTCGGTTCCAGCGGCAGCGCCTCGGGGGCGGGCTCGATCAGCCGGGTCCGGGTCCAGCGCCGCACCAGCGGCGTGAGCGCCGCGCGCAACGCGCCGGCGAACATGCGTGCAAGGCCCATCCGTCTGCCCCGGCCGAAAATGAGTCGTCAGTATAGCGGTCCTCGCCCCGGCGGGCAGCGGGCGCCCTTTCCCCCGGGCGGTAAACATGCGTCAATGCCGTAAGGTGGGCGACAGGGACGGAGCCATGCACGGCATGTGGCGAGACGGCAATCACTTCGCGCTGCTGCCCGAGGCGGCGTGCTTCCTGCCGGCGATGTTCGAGGCGGTCGATCGGGCGCGCCACTTCGTGCTGATCGAGCTCTACCTGATGGAGACCGGCCGGCTGGCCACGGCCCTCAGCGAGTCGCTGCTGCGGGCCGCCGAGCGCGGCGTGTCGGTGA
>JAWWBV010000284.1:0-4300 GCA_033720795.1 Halomonas sp.
CAGCTTGTTGCGCAGCACGTCGAGCATCTGCTTGAGCTGGAAGTCGACCTCGGCCTCGAGGGTCACGGTGTCGCCGCTGAGCTCGAAGCTCGCGGTGACGCCCTTGAAGTCGAAGCGGGACTGGATCTCGCGATTGGCCTGATCCACGGCGTTGCTGGCTTCGTGCTTGTCGAATTCGGAGACGATATCGAAGGAGGGCATGGCGATGTCCTGATGGTCATGAAAGTCGGTGAAAGTGGCGACGATTCTATCAGCCCTCACCCCGGGGCGCGGCCTCCTCGACGGCGAGCAGCGGCTTGGCCATCTGCCAGCCGGCACAGCCATCCTCGTAGTAGTCACTCAGCCAGCGCTCCGGGGAGAAGCCCATGCGCCGATAGAGCCCGAGCGCCACGGCGTTGTCGACCCGTACCTCCAGGCCCAGCACCTCGGTCTCCCGCGCGCGCGCCTCGGCCTCCAGCGACTCCAGCAGCCGGCGCCCGAGGCCGCTGCCGCGCTCCTCGGGATGCACGCAGAACGAATAGAGCCGAGCGCGCCGGCTGCCGCGCCGAAACAGCAGGGTGCCGTAGCCGAGCAGGGCCACGGGACGCTCGTCGCGATGGTTGCGCTGGGCCACCAGGGTCAGGGCATGGGCCCGGTTGAGCAGGTGCCAGAGCTGGCGACGGCTGAAGCGATCGCCGCTGAAGGCCACCTGCTCGAGGCGATAGAGAGCGTCCAGGTCGTAGCCGCTGGCCTGGCGCAGGGTGACGGTCATCTCGAGTCTCCGGAGATCTTGACGACGATTGTGATCATGGCCCATCTGGATGTCATCGCCGCTGTTCATGAAATATTTTCATATTTCCATGCGCTTGTTCGCGCCCTACCCCGAGCGCATGCTGGCCACATTCCGGCGGCACTCCGCCGCCCTGCCCGGAAGCCTGACATGTGTTCGCTGCGCATCGTCGTCGACCGCCTCCAAGACTGGCGGCCCTACTACCCTTCCCAGGATCTGATCGCCGCCGATGACTTTCTCGCCGAGGACCGACAGCACCGTCTCGTCGATGAGCCAGGCCACACCACCCATGTGATCAACCTGTGCAGCGAACTCGGCTACCTGGGCACCGGCTACTACGTGTCGCTGCTGGCCCAGGCGCGGGGTCAACGCGCACTGCCGACGGTCGAGACGCTCAATGCCCTCGGTCGCAAGGCGCTGGTCGATCTGCAACTCGATGGCCTGGACGCCCTGCTGGGCGACCTGGCCCGCCAGGGCGCCCTGTCCGGCGACCGCCTGACCCTTCGGGTGCTGTTCGGCGACTGCCGGGAGCCCGGTCTCGCGCGACTGGCACGCAGGCTATTCGAACGCCTGCCCTGTCCGCTGCTCGAGGCGCGCCTGGTGCGTCGCCACGACGCCTGGCGGCTGACGCGGCTCAAGCCCCTGCGCCTGCGCGATCTGGCGCCCGAGGAGCAGACGCTGTTCGCCGCGGCGCTCAATCGACACTCGCCCAAGGTGTGGCGGACCCCGAAGGCGCGCCGCCGCTATCGCTTCGATCTGGCGATCCTGGTCGATCCGGGAGAGGCGCTGCCGCCGAGCAACCGGGGGGCGCTGAAGGCGTTCATCCGCGCCGGCCGCCGCCAGGGCATCGATGTCTCGCTGATCACGCATCGCGACGCCGGGCGCCTCGCCGAATTCGACGGCCTGTTCATCCGCGAGACCACCGCGCTGGATCACCCTACCTATCGCATGGCCCGGCGCGCCGAACACGAGGGGCTGGTGGTGATCGACTCGCCACGCGACATCCTGCGCTGCACCAACAAGGTCTACCTGCACGCCCTGCTGCGAGCCCGGGGCGTGCCGGCACCGGAAGGCATCGTGCTCCAGCGCGGCGATCGCCGGCCGCTGGCCGAGCGAATCGCGGGCCTGGACTTCCCGGTGGTCATGAAGATTCCCGACGGCGCCTTCTCCCGGGGCATCGTCAAGGTAGAGTCCCCGGAACAGCTTGCCCGCGAGGCCGAACGGCTCTTCGCCACCTCGGCCCTGGTGCTCCTCCAGGAGTGGCTGCCCACCGAATACGACTGGCGAATCGGCGTGCTCGACGGCGAGGTGCTGTTCGCCAGCCGCTACTACATGGCCCGGGGGCACTGGCAGATCTATGATCATTCCGGCGCCCGAGTGAAGAGCGGCGGGTTCACCACCCATGATCCCGCCGAGGTGCCGCCGGCGGTGATCAGGGCGGCGCTCAAGGCCACCCGGCTGATCGGCGACGGCTTCTACGGGGTGGATATCAAGCAGGCGGGCGAACGGGTGGTGGTGATCGAGGTCAACGACAACCCCAACGTGGATGCCGGCATCGAGGATGCCGTGCTCGGCCGCGCCCTCTACGAGCGGATCATGGCCGTCTTCCTGGCGCGCATGGAGGCCAGGGTACGCCAGCGGGTCACTCCCTGAGCATCGACTTGCCCCACGCCCGCGGCTGACGCATGAGGCATTGTGGCGTATCCTGCCGTTTCCTTGACAAACCTTATACACACCGGAGCCACGATGAACGATCGCGATACCCGCCACCAGCAGGCCATGCAGAAACTCAAGACCCGGGTCGACGAGAAGGTCGCCGAGGCGACCGAGCAGCGCGGGCTGCTGCTGGTCTTCACCGGCAACGGCAAGGGCAAGACCACGGCCGCCTGGGGCACCGTGACCCGAGCCCTGGGCTACGGCTACCGGGTCGGGGTGGTGCAGTTCATCAAGGGGCTCTGGGAGTGTGGCGAGCGCGAGCGCCTGGCCGAGGATGAGCATCTCGAGGTCGCGATCATGGCCACCGGCTTCACCTGGGACACCCAGGACCGCGACGCCGACACCCGCGCCTGCCGGGAGGTGTGGGCCGAGGCCGAGCGGATGCTCGCCGATCCCGATATCTACCTGGTGGTGCTCGACGAGATCACCTACATGCTCAAGTTCGGCTACCTGGATATCGCCACCGTGAAGGCGGCGCTGGCCAACCGCCCCGCCGAGCAGACGGTGATCGTCACCGGGCGCAATGCCCATCGCGAACTCGTCGCCATGGCCGATACCGTCACCGAGATGAACGAGGTGCGACATGCCTTCAACAGCGGCCTCCAGGCTCGCCGCGGCATCGACTACTAACCCCTTTATTTTCAATTGCTTACCAACAACTCCCGCCACCTCGTCGTCACGAGGCAACATGTAACTTACTGATTTTATTAAATTCGAACCTCCCTCGCCATAACCGTCGCGACGCCGCGACGGTTTCCACCCTCCGCCGGGGCGTACGCGCCTGCCCTTCCGCCCCCCGGTCCCGCGCCAACCGACTGACCATGCCGCTCTCCAGGAAGCTGGCACGCATCTTGCTAACACCGATGAACATCAAGGCGACGTTCCGTGTCTCCGCCGAGCACGGGGCCGTCACGGTCATCGAGCAAGGAGCAAGCCATCATGAAAATCACCATCTTCGGTTCCGGTTACGTGGGCCTGGTCACCGGCGCCTGCCTGGCCGATGTCGGCCACGACGTGATGTGCGTCGATGTGGACGAGGAGAAGGTAGCCCGCCTCAACGCCGGCGAGGTGCCGATCTACGAGCCGGGGCTCGAGAGCCTGATCCGCCAGAACCGCGCGGCCGGGCGGCTGCACTTCACCACCGATGCCGAGCAGGCGGTAGCCTTCGGGCTGCTGCAGTTCATCGCCGTGGGCACGCCCTCGGACGAGGACGGCAGCGCCGACCTGCGCCATGTGCTGAAGGTCGCCGAGACCATCGCCCAGCACATGGACGGCTACCGCATCATCGTCGACAAGTCGACGGTCCCGGTCGGCACCGCCAGCCGGGTGGCCCGGACCATCGCCGACGAACTCGACCGCCGCGGCGTCTCGTTGGAGTTCGATGTCTGCTCCAACCCGGAATTCCTCAAGGAAGGCGCCGCCATCGAGGACTTCTCCCGCGGCTCGCGCATCGTGGTGGGCACCGATTCGAAGCGGGTCGAGAGCGCCATGCGCGAATGCTACGGCCCCTACAACCGCCAGAAGGACAAGCTGATGTTCATGGGCGTGCGCAGCGCCGAGCTGACCAAGTACGCGGCCAATGCCATGCTCGCCACCAAGATCAGCTTCATCAACGAGATCGCCAACCTCTCCGAGCGCCTCGGCGCCGATATCGAGGAGGTGCGCCACGGCATCGGCAGCGACCCGCGCATCGGCTACAGCTTCATCTACCCGGGCTGCGGCTACGGCGGCTCCTGCTTCCCCAAGGACGTCAAGGCGCTGGCGCGCACCGCCGAGCAGGTCGGCCACCCGGCCGAGATGATCGCCGCCGTCGAG
>JAWWBV010000285.1:0-4279 GCA_033720795.1 Halomonas sp.
CGGTCGTCGAAGTGCAGGCGCAGGCGGCCGCCGGAGACCCGGTAGCTGCCGTGCAGCATCTTCAGCAGGGTGCTCTTGCCGATGCCGCTGCGCCCGGCCAGCACCAGGCACTCGCCCGGCGACAGGGTCAGCGAGAGGTCGCGCATCACCTCCAGGCGCAGGCCGTCCTGGCCGTGCAGCACGAAGGTCTTGTCGAGGGACTCGACGCTCAGGAAGGGTTGGGTCATCGCGGTCATCTCGGGCTCCTCAGGGCGTCAACACCGACGACACCAGCAGCTGCGTGTAGGCGTGCTGCGGGTCGTCAAGGATCTGGTCGGTCAGGCCGGCTTCCACCACCCGGCCGCGGCGCATCACCATCAGCCGGTCGGCGAGCAGCCGGGCGACGGCCAGGTCGTGGGTGACCAGCACCACCGAGAGGCCGAGCTCGCGCACCAGGGTGCGCAGCATGTCGAGCAGCCGCGCCTGCACCGAGACGTCGAGCCCGCCGGTGGGCTCGTCCATGAACACCAGCCGCGGCCGGGTGACCAGGGTGCGGGCGATCTGCAGGCGCTGCTGCATGCCGCCGGAGAAGTGCTGGGGGGCGTCGTCGATGCGGCCCGGGTCGAGCTCGACGCGGCCCATCCAGTCCTGGCCGGCGGCGCGCAGCTGACCGTAGTGGCGCTCGCCCAGGGCCATCAGCCGCTCGCCGATGTTGGCGCCGGCGGAGACGCCCAGGCGCAGGCCGTCGCGGGGGTTCTGGTGGACCAGGCCCCACTCCATGCGCAGCAGCGCCCGGCGGCGCGCCTCGCCGATGGCATAGAGGTCGAGTTCGCCCTCGTGGCCGTGGTAGACGACCCGGCCGGCGTCGGGGGCCTCCATGCCGCACAGGGTGCGCAGCAGGGTCGACTTGCCGGAGCCGGACTCGCCGACGATACCCAGCACCTCGCCGCTGCGCAGCGCGAAGTCGATGCCCTCACAGCCCTTGCCGGGGCCGTAGAGGCGGGTGAGGTCGCGTGCCTCGAGCAGGGTGGGACGATCGAGCTGGGGGCACTTCATGCCACCTCCTCCTGACGGTTCTGGCAGTAGTCGGTATCCGAGCAGACGAACATGCGCCCGCCGCGGTCATCGGTGATCACCTCGTCGAGGAAGCTGTCCCGGGCGCCGCACAGCGCGCAGGGGGCGTCCCACGCCTGGATCTCGAAGGGGTGGTCCTCGAAGTCCAGGCTCTCCACCCGGGTGTGCGGCGGGATGGCGTAGAGGCGCTTCTCGCGCCCGGCGCCGAACAGCATCAGCGCCTCGCTCATGTGCAGCTTGGGGTTGTCGAACTTGGGGATCGGCGAGGGATCGGTGACGTAGCGGCCGTCGACCTTCACCGGGTAGGCGTAGGTGGTGGCGATATGGCCGTGGCGGGCGATGTCCTCGTAGAGCTTGACGTGCATGACCCCGTACTCCTCCAGGGCGTGCATCATCCGCGTCTCCTCCTCGCTCGGCTCGATGAAGCGCAGCGGCTCGGGGATCGGCACCTGGAAGACCAGGATCTGCCCGGCGGCGAGCGGCGTCTCGGGGATGCGGTGGCGAGTCTGGATGACGTCGGCGTCGGCGGTGGCAGTGGTCGTCGCGACCCCGGCCACCCGCTCGAAGAAGGCGCGGATGCTCACCGCGTTGGTGGTGTCGTCGGCGCCCTGGTCGATCACCTTAAGCACGTCCTCCTCGCCGAGGATGCTGGCGGTGAGCTGCATGCCGCCGGTGCCCCAGCCGTAGGGCATCGGCATCTCGCGGCCGCCGAAGGGGACCTGGTAGCCGGGGATCGCCACCGCCTTGAGCAGGCCGCGACGGATCATGCGCTTGGTCTGCTCGTCGAGGTAGGCGAAGTTGTAGCCGTTCATGCCTGGGGCTCCTCTGCGGGCGTCTCGGCGGGGGCGCTGGTCGCACTCTCGTGGCGCGCGGCGTGGTCGCGGCGCAGCCGGCGCAGCAGCTCCAGCTCGGACTGGAAGTCGACGTAGTGGGGCAGCTTGAGGTGGGAGACGAAGCCCGAGGCCTCGACGCTGTCGGCATGCGCCAGCACGAACTCGGCCTGCTGGGCCGGGCCCTGGACCGGCTCGCCGAGCTCCTCGGCGCGCAGCGCCCGGTCGACCAGCGCCATGGCCATGCCCTTGCGCTCGTTGCGACCGAAGGCCAGGCCGTAGCCGCGGGTGAACTGGGGCGCGGCCTCCCGGGAGCCGCCGAACTGGTTGATCATCTGGCACTCGCTGAGGGTGATCTCGCCGAGGCAGACCGGCGCCTCGCGCTCCTCAACGACGATCTCCACCTCCACGCCGCCGATGCGGATCTCCCCGGCGAAGGGGTGGTTGCGGCCATAGCCGCGCTGGGTCGAGTAGCCCAGCGCCAGCAGATACCCCTCGTCGCCCCGCGCCAGCATCTGCAGGCGTGTAGCGCGATCCACCGGGAAGTCGGGCGGGTCGCGGGTGATGTCGTAGGGCGCGGCGCCGTCGTCCACCTCGCGCTCGACCAGCCCCTCGTCGTCGAGCAGCTCGAGGATCTGCGGGCAGGCCTCCAGGGCCTGCTCGGCCCGGGCGGGCTCGGGGGTCTCGCCCTCGGCCAGCTGCAGGAAATCCAGCAGCCGATGGGTGTAGTCGTAGGTCGGCCCGAGCACCTGGCCGCCGGGGATGTCCTTGTAGGTGGCGCTGATGCGCCGCTCGACGCGCATGGCGTCGGTGTCGACGGGCACGGTCTCGGCCAGGCGCGGCAGCGTGGTGCGATAGGCGCGCAGCAGGAACACCGCCTCCACCAGGTCGCCGCTGGCCTGCTTGAGGGCCAGGGCGGCGAGCTCGGGATCGTAGAGCGAGGCCTCGGCCATCACCCGGTCCACGGCCAGGTTGAGCTGGCCGGCGATCTGGTCGACCGAGAGCTCGGGCCGGTCACGCTCGCCACGGCGGTGATCCGCCAGCCAGCGGTGGGCGTTGGCGATGGCCTGCTCGCCGCCCTTCACTGCGACATACATGCGCTGTCCTCCTGAGGCTGATCGAGGGCCGGGGCCTCGAGTCGGGTGCTGCGGGGAATCGCCGCCAGGCGCTCGCCGCAGGTGAGAATGGCGTCCAGGCCGCGGGGGAAGCGGGCCCGGTTGGCGGCCAGGCGCCGCATCAGCGGCGCCGCCGCGCCGACCTCCAGGGTGCGGGTGCCGGGGATGCCGGGCCCGGCGAGCCGCCAGGGGCCCTCCTCGGCGAGGGCGTCGAGCACCACCAGCAGGGTGGTGCTGCGATCGGGGTAGGCATCGCTGCCCTCGGCGAAGGCCGGGGCGGCGTGCTCCCCCGCCAGGGTCGCCGGGGTGACCAGGGCGAAGTCGGCCTCCTCGGGGGCCGCGGTGACCCGACAGCCGGTATGGAAACCGAGCGCATCAATGAGCCCGCCGGCCTCGAGGCCCGGGGCGATCCACAGCCGGGTCTCGAGGTCACAGAGCGCCAGCAGGGTGCCCCACAGGGCGGCGCCGATGGCGGCCTCAGCAGGCACCGCCGGCGTCTCGGCGCTGTGCAGGGTGCCGGGCTCGGCCATGGCGGCGAGCACCCGGCGGAACTGGCGTTGGCCGTCGTGGACGGGATCGGGGAAGGCCTTCCAGCGCATCGTCATTCGCCTCTTACCAGGGTGAAGAAGTCCACGCGGGTCGCCGCCGCCGTGCGCGAGGCGTCCTCGCGGCCCTCGGCCAGCGAGGCGGCCAGCGGGTCGATCAGCTCGGCGTCGATGCGCGCGGCCCAGTCGGCCCGGGTCGCGCAGGCGTCGACCAGGGCAATCAGCTCGGCATGACGGTGATCGCGGCCGGCCACCCAGCCGTGGCCTAGGGCGCCGCCGTCCACGACGGCGTCATCGAGCGCCACGCTGGCGCGGCTCAGGGTCATCTCGCCGAGATTGAAGGCGTTGCCGGTGCCGCCCATGCGGCCGCGCACCATGGCCATGCCGGTCTCGGGGCCGCGCACACAGCGGTAGTCGGCGGCGAGGGCCAGCGCGGTCCAGCGCGCCTCGAGGCGCTCGCGGGGCGTCAGCGCGAGGACCCGCTGGCGCTCGGCCGGGGTCCGTCGGGAGGGCATCTGCTTCATGAAAAAACCTCGTCGGGGGTCATCGAAGAAGGGGGAGCGTCGAAGTCGATGTGGTAGGCCAGGCGGTCGGCCCGGGCGCGGCCCTCCGAGACCTCCACCAGGGCGCCCTGGGCATCGACGTTGTCGCTGGTCAGCGCCAGCAGCGGCGCGCGATGGGCGCACTGAAGCAGCCGGCTGTCGTCGGGGTCGGCGGCGAGCGCCTCGATGCGCAC
>JAWWBV010000286.1:0-4271 GCA_033720795.1 Halomonas sp.
GAGCAGGCCGGCGATGCCCTGGGAGCCGAAATAGAGCAGATCGGTGCCGAGGAGCTTGCCCTCCCGGGACAGCACCGGCGCCGTCACCTCCACGAGCAGGCCCTCCTCCGCCGGCACCAGCCGCGTCTCGCCGGACGGGCGAGCCGCGTCGTCGGTCAGCCGCGATGGCGGCACGCGGCCGATGGTCACCAGCGGCCGGCCAGCCGGGCCCAGCCGCACCAGGCCGACCAGATCCGGCGAGGGCAGCATTGCGTCCACCAGCCGCGGCGCCATGAAGGCCGCCAGGGCGTCACGCCCCTCGCCGGTTGCGGCATAGTCCTCCAGGTGGTGCCGCAACTCGGTGCGGCTGGCGACCTGGCGGGCGACGTCCCGATAGCGCCCCAGCAGGTGATCGAGGCTCTCCGCCTGGGCCGAGGCACTCACCAGGGTGATCGTCTCGAGCCCCTGGCGATGGGCCTGGTAGAGGGGCCAGGCCGTGGCCAGCCCGACCAGCGCGCCCGTACAGAGGATGCCGATCATCGCCAGCATGACGATGCGACGCTGGGAGTGCTTCATGATCCGGGCCGACTCCCGCCAGGGCTCGCGATGCCAAGACCGATCACCGCCGCACGCCGGACCCCGACGTCGTCGGGCCCTGTCGCCTCATCCAACATGCTTCGTCCTCGGTGGCCGGCGCACGCGCCCCTGAAGTGTGGCCCCGCCCCCGGAAAACGCCAAGCTGCATGCCCCGTGTTGATGCGGGTCCGGCTCACGGCCGCTCGAAGCCGCTCAGCACGTTGACCACATTGATGCCGATCTCCTCCACCGCATAGCCGCCCTCGAGCAGGAAGACCGTGGGCAGGCCGAGACGCCCCAGCCGCCGTCCCACGTCGGTGAAGTCGTCGCTTGAGAGCGTGAAGGCGCTGATCGGGTCGTGCTCGAAGGCGTCGACGCCGAGCGAAACCACGAGCAGCTCGCAGCCGGCCGCGAGGATGCGCGCCTTGGCGTCCTCGAGCGCCTGCGCCCAGCGCTCGTAGCCGGTGCCCGGCGCCAGGGGATAATTGACGGTGAAGCCCTCGCCCGCCCCTTCGCCGGTCTCGTCGGCATGACCGAGGAAGTACGGGAAGCAGTGGACAGGATCGCCGTGCAGCGAGAGGAAGAGCACATCGTCGCGGTCGTAGAAGATCTGCTGGGTGCCGTTGCCGTGGTGGAAGTCGATGTCCAGCACCGCGACCCGCGAGCGGCCGGCCTCCAGGGCGCGCTGGGCGGCGACGGCGGCATTGTTGAAGAAGCAGTAGCCACCGAACTGGTCGGTGGCGGCGTGGTGGCCAGGCGGCCGACACAGCCCGAACGCCGGCTCGCCGCTGGCCAGCACATGGTCCACCGCCGAGAGCGCCACGTCCTTGCTGGCCATGGCCGCCTCGAAGGTGCCCTCGCAGATCGAGGTGTCGGCCCCCAGGGCGTAGTGGCCGAGCCGGCCATCGATATGATCGGGGATGACGCGCCCCGGCATGGTGCGGGTCGGCCAGACCCAGGCGATCGCCTCGCCCGCACGGCCGGCGGCGACCCAGTCCTCCCAGCAGCGCTCGAGGAAGGCGACATAGCCGGCATCGTGGATCGCCAGCACCGGGGCGAGGCCGTGCTCGGCCGGCGCGCACACCTCGCCCAGGCCGCTCTCGAGCACGCGCTTGAGCACCAGGTCGACCCGCGCGGGGCATTCGTAGGGCGTCACCAGCTGCCCGCCGTCCAGCTCGGTGCGGGCGCGGCGCAGCTTGGTCCGTTCACTGTGAAAGGTCAGCATCTCGGTCGGGCATCCTCGTCAGTCGGATAAGGAACAACAGGCGCCGCGGCGGGCCGGGCACCATCAGGCGGGGTACTCGCGCAGCAGGTCGCGGCCGCAGGCGCGGATGAACTCCAGCGCACGAGCATGCTTCCAGTCCTCGCGATACACCAGCCCGAAGCTGAAATCGATCGAGGGGGTGAAGGGCAGCACCGCCACCTCGTCGCGGCCGACCAGCTGGTCGGTGGCGGTGATCGGGTTCATCACGCTGATCCCGACACCGTTGGCGACCAGCGAGGTGATGGCCCCGATGTTGGCCTCGGTCTTGCCGGCGATGTGGATGCCGTGGGCGGTGGCCAGGTGGAGCAGCGGGTCGGCGCCGACGTTGGGCTGGTTACCGATCACCAGGAACTGGTCCTTGAGGTCGTCGATGCTGACCTCGTCCCGGCCGCTCAGGGGATGCCCTCTCGGCACCAGGCAACGCGCCTGGGTGGTCAGCCACTCCTCGACCCGCAGCACCCGGGAGCTCGCCGGCAGCGTCACGAAGCCGATATCGGCATGGCCGGACTCCACCTCGCGCAGCACCTCGTGGCTCGACATCATGTCGAAGCTGATGCTGAAGCCGCGATTGTCCTCCAGCAGTGCGGCGATCAGGCGCGGCACGAAGCCGAAGGCGAGCCCCGGGATCGCCGCGATGCGCAGCCGCGAGGTGCCGAACTCCTTGAGCGCCAGCACGCTGTGGCGCAGCTCCTCGATGTTGCCCATCAGCCGCAGGATCTCCTCGTAGAGCTCCCGCGCCTCGGGGGTGGCGACCAGGCGGTTCTT
Source organism: Halomonas sp. (assembly GCA_033720795.1). Taxonomy (GTDB): domain Bacteria; phylum Pseudomonadota; class Gammaproteobacteria; order Pseudomonadales; family Halomonadaceae; genus Halomonas. The sequence goes on from JAWWBV010000286.1 coordinate 2,585, forward strand.
CTCGCGCAGGAAGAGCGCGAGCCCGAGGTTCTGCTCGAGCTGGGAGAGCGAGCGGCTGACGCCCGACTGGGTGATGCCGAGCGTCCGCGCCGCCTGGGAGGCGCTGCCCGCCTCGAACAGCGTCTTGAAGATGGCCAGCGCCTTGAGCGAGTGGATGTTGACGTCAGGCATGATTGAAAGTCATCGAAGTCGGTAAAAACATCATATCTTGAAATAGTTTATCGCGGCTACCTAGACTGAGCGACATCCGAACAACACCCTCACAACGGATCGACACGATGACGTCCTCCCCCCTCTTCTACCAGGCCGGCCCCGCGATGCCGGAAGTCAGCCACGGCGATGGCGTCTTCCTGTGGGACACCGACGGCAAGGAGTACCTCGACGGCTGCGCCGGCGCCATCTCCTGCAACCTCGGCCACGGCCGGCAGGACCTGCGCGACGCCATGCTGGCCCAGCTCGACCGCGTCGCCTTCACCTACCGCACCCAGTTCGAGAACGCCCCGGCCGTGGCGCTGGCCCGCGCGCTGGTCGAGATGACCGAGGGCGCGCTCGACAAGGTGTTCTTCGTCTCCAGCGGCTCCGAGGCGGTGGAGTCCGCCCTCAAGCTGGCCCGGCAGTATTTCGTGGCCCGCGGGGAATCGCAGCGTCGCCACTTCGTCTCGCTGCGCCCCTCCTACCACGGCAGCACCCTGGGGGCGCTGGGCGTCACCGGCTACCAGCCCCTGGAGGCGCCCTTCGCCGACATCACTCCGGGCTCGCTGAAGGTGCCCGGCCCGGACTTCTACCGCCAGCGCGACGGCGACCGCGACGCCCACGTCCGCCGCGTGCTCGCCGAGACCCGCGCGACCATCGAGGCGGCCGGCGGCGAGAGCGTCATCGCCATCGTGGTCGAGCCCGTCGGCGGCGCCAGCACCGGGGCGCGGCTGGTCGACCGGGCCTACCTCGAGGGCCTGCGCGCGCTGTGCGACGAGTTCGGCTGCCTGCTGATCTTCGACGAGGTGCTCTGCGGCGTGGGCCGCACCGGCACCTGGTTCGCCTATCAGCACTACGGGGTGGCCCCCGACCTGCTCACCACCGCCAAGGGGCTGGGGGCCGGCTACTACCCGATCGGGGCGCTGCTGGCCCGGGAGGCGATCGTCGAGACGGTGATGGCCAGCGGCGGCTTCCAGCACGGCCACACCTACGCCGGCAACCCGCTGGCCTGTGCCACCGGCCTCGCCGCCGTCGAGGCGGTGCGCCGCGAGGGGCTGCTCGACAACGTGCGCGCCCGGGGCGAGCAGCTCCAGCGCGGCCTCGAGGCGCTCAAGGCGCGCTACGCCTGGCTCGGCGACGTGCGCGGACTGGGGCTGCTGTGGGGCGTGGAGCTGGTCATGGATCCCGTGGAGAAGACGCCCTTCCCCGCCGAGGCCAACCTCTTCGCCCGGGTGACGGCGCTGGCCAAGGAGGAGGGACTGCTGATCTATCCCCGGCGGACCCTGAACGGCCTGGCCGGCGATCACTTCCTGGTCAGCCCGCCCTTCACCATCAGTGAGCACGAAATCGAGCTGCTGCTCGAGCGGCTCGGCCGGGCGCTTGACCGCCTCGACCGCGAGGTGGTGGCCCCGCTGCTCGACGAGGCCACCGCGACCTCCGCCCACGGCATCACAGGCTGAGACCCATGACACTGCTAAACCAGAAACCCGCGACC
>JAWWBV010000287.1:0-4245 GCA_033720795.1 Halomonas sp.
CGCCGCCCGGGCCGTCGAGCTGATGCGCGAGGCCGGCCTGCCCGAGGCGGCGCTGCAGCTGCTGCCCGGCGACGGCCCCACGGTGGGTGGGCCCCTGACCAGCGATCCGCGTATCGCCGGCGTCTGCTTCACCGGCTCCACCGAGGTGGCGCAGATCATCCACAAGGCACTCGCCCAGAACGCCGGACCGGACGCGGTGCTGATCGCCGAGACCGGCGGGCTCAACGCCATGATCGTGGACTCCAGCGCGCTGACCGAGCAGGCGGTGCGCGACATCCTGATCTCCTCCTTCCAGTCGGCCGGCCAGCGCTGCTCGGCGCTGCGCATGCTCTACGTCCAGGAGGAGGCGCGTGAGCGTCTGTTGACCATGCTCGACGGGGCCATGGATGCGCTGGTGATCGGCGACCCGTGGAACACCGATACCGACGTCTCGCCGGTGATCGATGCCGAGGCCCAGGCCGACATCACCGCCTACGTGGAGGCCCAGAGGAAGGCCGGAAAGCTGCTGAAGACGCTCCCCGCGCCCAAGGAGGGCACCTTCGTCACCCCGGCGGTGGTCGAGGTCGGGGGCATCGGCGATCTCGAGCGCGAGATCTTCGGGCCGGTGCTGCACGTGGCCACCTTCAAGGCGCGCGAGATCGACGAGGTGGTCGACGCGATCAACGCCAGGGGGTATGGGCTGACCTTCGGCCTGCATACCCGCATCGACGATCGCGTGCAGCAGATCGTCGAGCGGATCCATGTCGGCAACGTCTACGTCAACCGCAACCAGATCGGCGCCATCGTCGGCTCCCAGCCCTTCGGCGGCGAGGGGCTCTCGGGCACCGGACCCAAGGCCGGCGGGCCGCTCTACGTCACCCGCTTTCGCCGCACCGCCGAGGTCGAGCGCTTTGATGCGCCTACCGGCGAAGCCGTGGCGCTCGGCGAGCTGCAGTCGGCCCTCGACGGGCTCGATCCGCGCAACTGGGCGGCGCGGCCCGATCGGGTCGAGGTGCTGCGCCGGGCGCTCTCCGGGCAGCGCGGCGTGATCCGCAAGGCGCTGGCCGAGGCCGCGTCCCTGGACATGACGCCGCAGACGCTGCCGGGACCGACCGGGGAGAGCAACCGGCTGGCGATGTATCCCAAGGGGCCGGTGCTCTGCCTCGGCCCGACGCTGGAGATCGCCGTCGCCCAGGCGGTGCAGGCGCTCGGCGCCGGCTGCCCGGCGCTGATCGTCGCCCCGGGGGCGGCCGAGGCCGTACAGCCGTTGCAGGGTGCCGGGGCGCCGGTCGCCGGGCTCGATGGTCGCGTCTCGGCCGATACGCTGACCGCGGTCGAGGGCATCGTCGCGGTGGCCGCCGCCGGCAGCAGCGACTGGACCCGCGAGCTGCGCCTGGCGCTGGCCGAGCGCGAGGGGGCCATCGTGCCGCTGGAGACTCAGGTCATCGCGCCGGAGCGCTACGCGCTGGAGCGCCACCTCTGCATCGACACCACCGCCGCCGGCGGCAACGCCAGCCTGTTGGCCACCGCCGAGTAGGCGCGCCGCCCGACCGATAAGGACGGGGAAAAAGGTAAGGAAGCAAAAGGGCCTGCGACGACGTCGCAGGCCCTTTTTTCGGCCGCTGCTCAGCCTTTATGGGAGCGATCGGTTCGACGCCTCGACTTGCCATCGCGATCCGCCGCGCAGCGGCGGCGTGTGGCATCGGTGATGCCGCGGGCGCTCTTCAGCCCCGCTTGAGCCGGAGCACCTCGGCCACGTCCTGATTGCCCTGGTAGCGCGTGAAGGCGGGCTCCCGCTGGTCGGCGCCGTACATCGCCATCCGGTCGGCCAGCTCGTTGCCCTCCACCCCGGCGTGGCCCTTGACGTGGGCGATGGCGACCTTCGCCTTGAGCCGCTCGTAGAGGGCGTGGGTCGGCTGGATGATCTCCGGGTTCTTGATCGCCTGGCCGTCGGCCTTCTTCCAGCCGCGCCGCTTCCAGCCGCCGGCCCACTTGGTGATGGCGTTGATGGTGTAGGTGGAGTCGCAGTGGATGCGCACCGAGGCGCCCCGGGCGATCTCCTGCTCGGCGACCCGCAGCGCCTGGTGGAAGGCGTTCAGCTCGGCGGTGTTGTTGGTGCCCTGGGGGTTGTGCAGCCCGTACCAGAGCTCGGCGAGGACCCCCTCGCGGTAGACCACCATGCCCGAGCCGGCATCGCCGGGGTTGGGCTCGCAGGCGCCGTCGCAGTAGATCTCGATGTCGTAGCGCTGGGCCGGCGCGTCCTGGGACGGCGTCGCCCTGGGGCGGCGTGAGGTCGCGGGCCTGGTGCCGGTCGCGCTCGCCGTCCGGGGCTTGCGCGCCGGGGCGGCGCCGCCCGGCCCCTTGGCGAAGGCGGCCTCGGCCTCCTCGCGGGAGGGGAAGGACTTGTAGCGGGCCTTGGGATAGCCCTTCACCTGGCGACTGCACTCGTCCCAGGTGCTGAAGATGCCGGTCTGTCGCCCGACCCAGACGACGTAGGACTTGGGGCCTTTCCGTGCTGCCATGCGGCGCTCCGTGGTGATGTGGCTCGGTGTCGGGAATGGCCGGGGCTGGGCCGCCCGCGATCACGGGAATCGTCGTTCGCCCTCGCGCCATCGCGACGCTGCCCATTCTACGGGAGGGCGCTCGAGCTGCCGAGTTTGGGGCCGCCGTATCCCGGCGACGGGGAGAAGATTCGCACGCTGATGTCGCTTTGTGGGTATTTTGGGTCGCTTTGAGTCGAATAAAGCGGCCGGGATGCCCCCACACTGTGGCCATTCCTAGCCCAGAACCCTGGAGGTCGACCATGAACCGCAACGTCATCCTGACCTGCGCCGTCACCGGCGCCGGCGATACCGCCGGCAAGAACCCCAACGTCCCGGTCACGCCGCAGCAGATCGCCGACAACTGCATCGAGGCCGCCCGCGCCGGCGCCAGCGTCGCCCACATCCACGTGCGCGATCCCGAGACCGGCGGCATCAGCCACTCCACCGAGCACTTCCGCGAGGTGATGGAGCGCGTCCGCGAGGCCGACGTCGACATCGTCATGAACATCACCGCCGGTGGCGGCGGCGACTGGGTGCCGGACGCCGAGGACCCGACCCGTGGCGGCCCGGGCACCGACATCCAGACGCCGGCCGAGCGCCATGCCCCGGTGGGCGAGCTGCTGCCCGAGCTCTGCACCCTGGACTGCGGCAGCCTCAACTTCGGCGACATGGTCTACGTCAACACCGCCGACTGGCTGCGCGAGCACGCCCGCCTGGTGCAGGCCGCCGGCGTCAAGCCCGAGCTCGAGTGCTTCGACCTGGGCCACGTCTGGTTCGCCCGCCAGCTGCAGCAGGAAGGCCTGCTCGACGGCGACCCGCTGTTCCAGCTCTGCCTGGGCATCCCGTGGGGCGCCGAGGCCGATCCCGAGACCATGCTGGCGATGCGCAACAAGCTGCCGGAGAACGCCAACTGGGCCGCCTTCGGCATCGGTCGCCAGCAGATGCCCATGGTCGCCCAGGCGATGCTGCTCGGCGGCCACGCCCGGGTCGGCCTGGAGGACAACCTCTACCTGAAGAAGGGCGTGATGGCCACCAACGGCGGCCTGGTCGAGAAGGCCGGCACCCTCATCGAGAACCTCGGCGGGCGCATCATGACCCCGGCCGAGACCCGCGCGCACCTCAAGCTGCGCGACCCGAACACCGGCCTGACCGTCGAGACCAGCGTGGGAGGTGAAGCATGAGCCAGCAGCTGACCGTCATCGGCACCGGCGTCATCGGTAACGGCTGGATCGCCCGGGCCCTGGCCCGCGGCTGGGACGTGGTCGCCTTCGACCCGGCCGAGGGCGCCGAGACGCGCACCCGCGCCTTCGTCGACAACGCCTGGGGCTCGCTCGAGAAGCTGGGCCTGGCCGAGGGCGCGAGCCCCGAGCGGCTGCGCTTCGTCGCGAGCCTCGAGGAGGCCGTCGAGGGCGCCGACCTGATCCAGGAGAACGTCCCCGAGCGCCTCGAGCTCAAGCGCGAGATCCTCGCCGCCCTGGACGCCGCGGCCGCGCCGGGCACGATCATCGGCTCCTCCACCTCGGGCTTCAAGCCGACCGACCTGCAGCGTGACTGCACCACGGCCCCGGGCCGGGTGATCGTCGCCCACCCCTTCAACCCGGTCTACCTGCTGCCGCTGGTCGAGCTGGTCGGCGGCGAGGCCACCGAGGCCGCCCAGACCGAGGCCGCCCAGGCGCTCTACCAGGACCTGGCGATGCGCCCGCTGGTGGTGCGTCGCGAGATC
>JAWWBV010000288.1:0-4244 GCA_033720795.1 Halomonas sp.
CTCGGCAACGGGGGCGGCCGGTTCTGGCGTGGCGGTTTGGTTATCGCTGCTCGCCGAGGCGATGCTCACCTGAGCGTTATGCTCGAGCAAAAAGCTGCCGATATTATCGAGCTCTCCAGCGAAGAACCCAGCTCGCCCCTTGAGAAAGCCCACCTTCAAGTTCCCGACAAGTTCCTTCACCTTGCTGGCCACGAACTCGGTTTTCACGACCCTGTTCGCTACGTCCTTGGGCATCTTGTCGCGATGCAGGATAGCGGTGCTGGAAATGGCGCACAGCGTGCGCCACTCGCGATGGGCCACTTGCGTCTGGATACCCAGCAGCTTGCCGAGAAAATGTTCGACGTTATCGCTCAGCAGCGCCTTGAGCAGGTCCAGTTGAAGCTCCGCCTGGCGAATCGGCGATGGGATCCCCATCCAGTTGCCCTGGTAGCTGCGCGACCACTCGCCGGCAGCATTGACCGTGACCTCGCCGACGATGCTCTTGGACTCGACGACGATGAAGCCGTAGGGGTGGAGGATCAGGTGATCGATCTGCGCCCACTCGCCGCGGTGCCCGAGGCGCAGGTCGTTGATGACGTGGATCTGCTTGTGCTCGCCGAACTCGCGGCGCAGCTGGAAGGCGACGTCCTGTTCCTGCTTGTGGCCGTAGAAGGCGCGCTCGTCGCCGTCATGGCCGTCGCCGCTTGCGTAGGTATCCTTGTCCTTAAGGATCATGGGCTTGTCCCTGCATATCGGCCCGGTTGCCGGGCCATCGCCGACTCATGACAACATTTCGTTACCCGTCAGCTTGGCACCAAAGCGGCCTGAGGGCCAGCCATGCAAAGGTCGCAGGAGGCAAGGTGGGGGCGCCTGCGGCACCCTTTCGCGCTGCAAGCAGCGCTCCCACAAGGGCGGGCATCGTCAGGGGGCCAGCAGGAGAAGGCACCGTCGGAGGGGGCCAGCGGCACCCTTTTCGATGCCGGCAGCGTTCCCAGAAAGTTGGCTTTCGCGCGTTATGCGCCCGGCCTTGGCGGCGTCCCAGCGCAGGTGGTCGCGTAGAACACGAATGACGTTCCCCGGCGGCGACCAAGAAACCTGCCGTGCCGGCGGCAGGGTCCTGAATTGCCTCGCCGGGTCTGAGGCGCAGGCAGCGCCCCATGGCGTTGATCAGGGCGCGGGGGGAAGTACTGGCCGGCGCGGGACTTGTTTGACATTGAAGCGAACCGCATCGCTAAGTGAATCAGCAGCATCATGACGCCGGGTACGGCGCCACCTCGTTGCTGTCTTCGGTCATCAGGCGAACCAGCTTGGGATGCACGAACAGCTTTTCGCGCCCGGCGCGAATCTCCTTGAGCACGCCGATCTCACACAGCTGCTGCAGATAGATGGAAGCGGTCTGCCGCTTGGCGATGTCACGCTCCACCAGGTTGCTGATACGGCAATAGGGCTGTTCGAAGATCACTTGAACCAGCTCGTGGCTGTAGACCCTGGGCAACTGCTGCTGGATATGGCGGGTCGTATCCTCAATGAGGGTGCGGGTCGCCGCAATTTTGTCGGTGGTCCAGCGAGCGGTGAACTCTACCGCCTTGAGCATGTAGAGCAACCACTCCTGCCACTGCCCTTCACGGGTCACGGCCAGCAGCAGGCGGTAGTAGTCGGGCTTGTGGAGCACGATATAGCGACTGAGATAGAGAATCGGCAGTGATATCAGTCGCTGCTCGATCAGGTAGAGGATGTTCAACACCCTGCCCGTGCGACCGTTGCCGTCGGTGAAGGGGTGGATCGCCTCGAACTGGTAATGGGCCACGGCCATCTTGATCAAGGGATCGACACCATCCTCTTCATGGAGATAGCGCTCCCAGTTCGCCAGCAGCTCACGCAGCGCTTCCTCCCCCATTGGCGGGGTATAGATCACCTCGCCGGAGGCCTGGTTGACCAGGGTGGTGCCGGGCACCCGGCGAATCTCCATATCGACGCCCTTGATGGTGCTGCAGATCTCCACCGCCGTATTAGTGCACAGAGGCCGCCTGGCCAGTTCACGGTAGCCATGGCTCAACGCAGTGCGATAACGCAGCGCCTCCTTGGTGGCAGGATCGGCGTGGGTGCTTTCTTGGGCGAACTGAAAGAGCCTGTCGGTGGTGGTGACGATGTTCTCGATCTCGGAACTGTCACGGGCCTCCAGAAGAGGCAGCAGGTTGATGAGCAGTCCCTGGTTGGGCAGCAGCTCACCCGCCTGCTTCAGCTCCGCCAACGCGGCTCGAGCCGGAATGCAGGCCTTGAGCACAGCCGATGTCTCGAGTTCTTCGGCGGGCGGCAACGGCGGCAAACCGTTATGGGGATGATCGGGGCGCCAGCTCATGTTCATGTTTTCCAAAAAAATCGACATGTCGTCAGCTTATGTCGATGGCATGAACAATTCCAGCTGACGTGTCGAAAGAAAGGGGATTTTTAAACATGTCCGATCGACATGTTTACCGCATCGACACATCCCTGTGACGTGTCGAACAAAATGCATTCTGCAAACATGTCGTAGCAAGCTGTCGATGGCATGCTTCTGTTCAGGCGCCTGCGGCGCCTTTCGCGCTGCGAGCAGCGCTCCTACAGGTAACGGTGTCGCCGCTCGGAGGCTGTGGACGCTTGGCATGCAAAGCGCTGGGCCGGGGTCGCTGATGCCGGCGCTGTGCGCCGGATCGCGGTGCAAGCACCGCTCCCACAGGGGCGGCATCATCCAGGCACCTGCGGCGTCCTTTCGCGCTGTCATAAGTAGCGCTCCCACAGGGGGGCTTACCGGTGAGGTCAGCCCCCGAGGAAAGGCGTCAGGCAGATTGGCGACCGCTGGGGTCGAGGATCTCCCGGGCCATCTCGCGCCCACGGGAGGTAAGGCGCAGGGCCTCGCCCTGGCGCACGATCAGCCGCAGGTCGCTGCCGCGCTTCACCACCCCGCTGGCCTTGGCGGCGTCCCAGCGCAGGTGCTCGCGCAGGGCGCGGATGACGTTCTCCTCGCCCTGCTCCGGCTCCCCTTCGTGATTGTAGAGGTGCACGGCGAGGGTCCGGACCTCGTTGTGGCGGCGCTGGCCGCGGCGGCGCAGCAGCTGGGCGACCACGCCGTAGCGCGGGCCGGCGAGGAAGGCCAGCATCAGGAAGACACCGGTCATCACCGCCATCATGCCGCCGATCGAGACGTCCCAGGCCACCGCCAGGGCATAGCCGCTGACGCTGGAGGCGATGGAGACGACGATGCCGTAGAGGAACATCAGCCACAGCCGGTCGGTGAGCAGGTAGGCCGTGGAGGGCGGCACGATCACGAAGGCGACGAAGAGCACCGCCCCCACCGCGTCGAAGGCCGCCACGGCGGTGCCGCTGGTCAGCAACAGCAGCGCGTAGAACAGCAGCCCCGGCGCCAGGCCGAGGGCCTTGGCCAGCGCCTCGTCGAAGGTGGCGAGCTTGAGCTCCTTGAAGAACAGCACCACGAAGGCGGCGTTGAGCAGCGTCATGGCGCCCATCGAGAGCAGCGAGCGCGGCACCCGGTAGTCGCCGAGGGTCACGGTATCGAGCCACACGAAGCCGATCTCGCCGAGCAGCACGGTGTGGGTGTCGATGTGCACGTCCCGGGCGTAGAGGTTGAGCAGCAGCACGCCGATCGAGAACAGCACCGGGAAGACCAGGCCGATGGCGGCGTCCTTCTTGACCCGCCGGGTGCTGACCAGAAGCTCGGTGAGAAACACCGTGAGCACGCCGGCCAGGGCGGCGCCGAGGATCTGCACGGGGCCGCTCTGCTGGTGGGTGATCAGCCAGACGATGACGATGCCGAAGACGATGGAGTGGCCGATGGCGTCGGAGAGCATGCTGGTGCCGCGCAGCACCAGGAAGGTGCCCACCAGGGTGGAGGCGATGCCCACCAGGGCGCCCACCAGCATGATCTGCAGGGCCACGTTGTCGAGCAGGGCGGTGAGCATCAGGCGTCCTCCCGGCCGAGGGCGTCGAGCACCCGCTCGGCCTCGGCGATGCCCGCCGGGGTCAGCACCCAGCGCCGGGCCGGGCCCGGCTCATCGGTCGGCGAGGCCTGCCATTCGGCGAGGCCGCGGCGCTCGAGCTGGCTCAGCACGGTGCGGGTGCGCAGGCCGTGGTAGGTGTCGAGCATGCCCTGCTCCGAGCGGTAGACCGGATCGTCATGGTGCACGGCGAGCCGGTAGAGGGTGGTCAGCACCTGCTGGTAGCGCAGCCGCCGCCGCGCGCGGCCCCGGCGCAGCGCCTCCCACAGGAAG
>JAWWBV010000289.1:0-4242 GCA_033720795.1 Halomonas sp.
CGCTCCCGCCAGGAGGGCTGGCGCATCGACTACCAGATCGTCGGGCCGAACTTCCGCCGCCACGTGGTGGACGCCTGGATCGACTACGACGCGACCTTCTCGGAGTTCGCGCCGCTGATCGTCGAGTACGACCTGACGCTCTGAGTCCGCTCCCTACGTCGCCGTTCCGGCCCGGCCGGAACGCAACGCGCCGGCCCTCGGGCCGGCGCGTTGCGTTGTGGGAGAGGCCTGACCAGGGGCTCAGCCGCGGATGCCCAGCGCCTCGCGCTGGTGGGCGAACAGCTCGGCGCCGGCCTTCTCGGCCAGGTCGAGCATGGCGTTGAGCTCGGCGCGGCTGAAGGTGCCGGCCTCGGCGGTGCCCTGCACCTCGATCAGCTCGCCGCCCTCGGCCATCACCACGTTCATGTCGGTGTCGGCGCTCGAGTCCTCGGGGTAGTCCAGGTCGACCACCGGCATGCCCTTGTAGAGCCCCACCGAGATCGACCCCACCAGCTGGTGGAAGGGGTCGCCCTTGATCAGCTTCTCGCGCTGCAGGTAGCGGATGGCGTCGATCAGCGCCACGCAGCCGCCGGTGATGGCGGCGGTGCGGGTGCCGCCGTCGGCCTGGATGACGTCGCAGTCGACGGTGATGGTGTACTCGCCGAGCTTCTTCAGGTTCACCGCCGCCCGCAGCGAGCGGCCGATCAGCCGCTGGATCTCCAGGGTGCGGCCGCCCTGCTTGCCGCGGGTCGCCTCGCGGCCGCCCCGGGTGTGGGTGGCGCGAGGCAGCATGCCGTATTCGGCGGTCACCCAGCCCTGCTTCTTGCCGCGCAGCCAGCGCGGGACGCCGGCCTCGACGCTGGCATTGCACAGCACCCTGGTATCGCCAAACTCCACCAGCACCGAGCCCTCGGCGTGGCGGGTGTAGTCGCGGGTCAGACGGATATCGCGGGACTGGTCGGCGGCGCGTCCGCTGGGACGCCGGATCTCCGAGGTCATGGCAGCTCTCTTGAATCGGGATGATGACGGGAAGACACCCGTGGAATGGCGGCCATTCTACACGCTCTGGTCTACACGTTCTGGCCGCGGAATCGGGTACACTGCGGCCCCTGCACACCACGCGTCATCGGGAGGCTCCATGGTCCACAGCATGACCGCCTTTTCACGCCAGGATCGCGACGGCGAGGCCGGCCGCCTGCAGCTCGAGCTGCGCTCGGTCAATCAGCGCTACCTGGAGCCGCACTTCCGTCTGCCCGAGGCGCTGCGCGACCTGGAGCCGATGTTCCGCGAGGCGCTGCGCACGCGACTGGCCCGCGGCAAGGTCGAGTGCACCCTGCGCTTCGAGCCCTCCGGCGACGAGGCCGAGCCGAGCGTCGACCGGGTCCGCCTCGACGCCCTGGCCATCACCCTGGAGGAGGTGCGCCAGCGCGTACCCGGTGCCGCCATGCCGGATGCCCTGCGCCTGCTCGATCACCCGGGCGTGCTCGAGCGGCGCGCTCCGGACCTGGAGGCCGTCAAGCAGCAGGCCCTGGCGCTCTTCCAGGCCGCCCTGGACGACCTGATCGCCGGCCGCGCCCGGGAGGGCGAGAAGCTCGCCGCGCTGATCCGCGAGCGCCTCACCGCGATCAACGCCCAGGTGGCCGAGGTGCGCCGGCTGATGCCCCAGATTCTCGAGCGCCAGCGGGCCCAGCTGCTGGAGCGGCTCGCGACCGTCCGCGCCGAGCTCGATCCCCAGCGACTCGAGGCCGAACTGCTGCTGCTCGCCCAGAAGGCCGACGTCGACGAGGAGCTCGATCGCCTCGCCACCCACGTCGCCGAGGTGGAACGCCAGCTCGGCCAGACAGGCCCGGTGGGGCGCCGCCTCGACTTCCTGATGCAGGAGCTCAATCGCGAGGCCAACACCCTGTCGTCGAAGTCGGTGGTCGCCGAGACCACCCGCTGCGCCGTCGAGCTCAAGGTGCTGATCGAGCAGATGCGCGAGCAGATCCAGAACATCGAGTAGCGCCGCACCGGGCGCCTGACGTCACCGTGACACGCCGGGCCAAGGGTCCGGCGTGGCGCGTTCAGGCCGGGGCGAGCGTGGCGCGCTCCCGCGCCAGGGCAATCAGGAAGATCGTCAGGCCCCCGAGCGCCATGGCCATGCCCACCAGTCCGGTGGCCGACCAGCCGAGGCCGACGGTCACCGCCAGGCCGCCGAGCCAGGCACCGAGGCCGTTGGCGATGTTGAAGGCGGCGTGGTTCAAGGTCGCGGCCATGGTCTGGGCATCGCCGGCGACGTCCATCAGCCGGGTCTGCAGCGGCGGCACCAGGGCGCCGCAGGTGCCCACCAGGCCCACGAGCAGCAGGCCGCTCCAGATCCGATCGGCGGCCAGGAAGAAGCCCAGCTGCACCAGCGCGGCCCAGATCAGCACGCCGGCGATGGCCCGGCGCTGGTCGAGGTCGGCGAGCCGGCCACCGACCAGGTTGCCGAGCACCGAGCCGACCCCGAAGGTCGCCAGCACCAGCGGCCCCAGCGCCTCGGGCATGCCCGCCTGATGGGTCAGGGTCGGCATCGCATAGCTGAACACGCTGAACATGCCGGCGAAGCCGATGCAGGCCACGGCCAGGGTATAGAGCACCCGTGGCCGGGTGATCGCCGAGAGCTCCGAGCGCAGGGAGGCGCCCTCATTGGGCGGCTGCACCGGCACCCAGAGCCGCACCAGCAGCGCGGTGGTGAGCCCCAGGGCGCCGACCAGCACGAAGGCGGCCTTCCAGCCCGCGAGGCCGCCGATCCAGGTGGCCAGCGGTGCCCCGGCCAGGATCGCCAGGGTCAGGCCCGCCAGCACCCGGCCGACGGCGCGCCCCCGCTCGTGGGGCTCGGCGACGTTGGCGGCCACCAGCGCCGCCACGCCCAGATAGACCCCGTGGGGCAGGCCGGCGACGAAGCGCAGGGCGACGAAGCCGTAAAAGGAGGGCGCCAGCAGGGTCAGCAGGTTGCCGGCGGCGAACCACACCATCAGGCCGATCAGCAGCCGGCGGCGGGGAACCCGCGCGCCGATCGCCGAGATCAGCGGTGCACCGACCACCACCCCCAGGGCATAGGCGCTGATGGCGAGGCCCACGTCCTGGACCGCGATGCCGTAGTCCTCGGCGATGCGCGGCATCAGGCCCATGATCACGAATTCGGTGGTGCCGATGGCGAAGCCGCCCAGCGCCAGGGCCGTCTCGGCCAGGCGAGGGGTCGATCGGGGACGAAAAGCGTCCGTTGGCATGTCGCGCTCCCTGGGGCAGTGATGGCGCCGCCGTCGGGCGGCGCGCAAGGGGGCGCCATTATTCCAGAGGCAGGCAGGCGATGCGCTACCCGTGCCGCGACAGGGCGACGACGGGCGGGCGCGTCGCGCTCACGCTGCCGATCGCGCCGGTCCAGCCCATCACGCCGCAGCGGCTACAGACGCGGCGTCATTGTGTGCGATACTGCGCCTTTTCAGTCGCCGCCAAGGCGTCGTTTCAACGTCAGGGACCACCGCTCATGGCCCAAGGTACGCTCTTCATCGTTTCCGCTCCCTCCGGCGCCGGCAAGACCAGCCTGGTGCGCGAACTGATCGAAAGCCTCGACGGCATCCAGGTCTCGGTCTCGCACACCACCCGCGAGCGCCGCGAGGGCGAGGTCGACGGCGTCAACTACCACTTCGTGGAGGTGCCGAGCTTCGAGGCGATGGTCGAGCAGGGCGACTTCTTCGAGTACGCCCGGGTGTTCGACAACTACTACGGCACCTCGCGCAGCGCCGTGCAGGCGATGCTCGCCGCCGGCCAGGACGTGATCCTGGAGATCGACTGGCAGGGCGCCCGCCAGGTGCGCCAGCAGCTACCCGACGCGGTCTCGGTGTTCATCCTGCCGCCCTCCCGGGAGGAGCTGGAACGCCGCCTCGCCGGCCGCGGCACCGACGAGCACGCCATCATCGCCCGGCGCATGCGCGACGCGGTCGACGAGATGTCCCACCACGACGAGTACGACTACCTGGTGATCAACGACGACTTCACCACGGCCCTGCGCGAGCTGCAGTCGCTGGTCATCGCGCGGCGCCTGACCCGCGAACGCGTCAGCGAGCACCATGCCCCGCTGCTGGCGGCCCTGCTGGGCTGAGCCCCCGCTCCGCCGCGGTGCCTCCGGGCCCTGGCCGAGGCGCTTGTCAGGGCAGCCGGGCGTCGAGTAACCTATCCGGCCTACCTGTCGGTGGATGTCCCGGGGCGCTTCCGCGCCGCCCGGGCATTGCCCGTCGGTAC
>JAWWBV010000290.1:0-4206 GCA_033720795.1 Halomonas sp.
CACTTCAACCACGAGTATCCGCTGGACGAGCAGCGCCGCGACCGCGCGGTGATCGCCGTCTTCGAGGAGGCGGGCCTCTCGGCCACCGGCCACCATGACGCCGTGGCCTTCGCCCCGGGGGAGCTGCTCACCGGCAAGGGCAACTACTACGGCGTCTTCACCCCCTTCGCCAAGGCCTGGCATCGTCAGCTGACACCGGAGCGCATCGCCCTGCGCGACACCCCCGCCGCCCAGGCGCCGCTTCCGATCTCCTCCGATCCGCTACCCTCGCTCCCCCAACTCGACGACAGCCCGATCGACGGGCGCCTCTGGCCCGCCGGCGAGGGCCCCGCCGCCGATCGCCTGGAGCGCTTCCTGCGCTTTCGCGGCCGCCACTACCAGCGCCAGCGCGACTTCCCGGCGATCCGCGGCACCAGCGAGCTCTCCCCGTACCTGGCGCTGGGCATGATCTCCCACCGCCAGTGCCTGCAGGCGGTGCTCGCCGAGAACGACGGTGCCCTGGCCGAGGGCGATGCCGGGCTCACGGCCTGGGTCAACGAGCTGGTGTGGCGGGAGTTCTACCGCCACGTGGCCGTCGGCTTCCCGCGGGTCTGCCGCCATCGCGCCTTCCAGGTGCATACCGAGGCGCTCGCCTGGCGCGACGACGAGGCGAGCTTCGCCGCCTGGTGCGAGGGGCGCACCGGCTACCCCCTCGTCGATGCCGCCATGCGCCAGCTGGTGGCCACCGGCTGGATGCACAACCGCCTGCGCATGGTCACCGCCATGTTCCTCACCAAGCACCTGCTGATCGACTGGCGCCGCGGCGAGGCCTTCTTCCTGCGCCACCTGGTGGACGGCGAGTTCTGCGCCAACAACGGCGGCTGGCAGTGGGCGGCCTCCACCGGCACGGATGCCGCGCCCTACTTCCGCATCTTCAACCCCACCACCCAGTCCACGCGCTTCGATCCCGACGGCACCTTCCTGGCGGAGTGGCTGCCGGCACTGGCCGAGCTGCCGAAGAAGGCCCGCCACGCGCCCGCAAGCGACCTGCTCGGCGGGGTCGACTATCCGGCGCCCGTCGTCGACCACCGGGCCGCCCGGGCACGCGCCCTCGAGGCCTTCAAGGCCCTGAAGACGGACTGACCACCCACTCATCGCGGGAGATCCTGGATGCACCCGACGGCGGATCTGGAGGCCTTCTGCGCCTTCTTCAATAAACTAGACAAGACCTGTACAAATCAACTCGGCGAGGTATACACTGCGGAGGTGAGCTTCACCGACCCGCTGCACCATATCGAGGGCCGAGAGGCCCTCGAGGGGTACTTCCATAACCTGTACGACAACGTGACATCGTGCCGCTTCACCTTCCACGAGCGGCTGCAGCAGGAAGAGTCGGCCTTCGTCACCTGGACCCTGCACCTGGTGCATCCGAGGCTCGAGGGCGGACGTAGGATAGAGGTGGAGGGCTGCTCGCATCTGACCTTCGCCTCGGACGGCCGGGTGGCCCGCCATCGCGACTACTTCGATGCCGGCGCCCTGCTCTACGAGCGCCTGCCCCTGCTGGGCGGCGTGATCCGCCGGGTGAAGCGACAACTGGGCCAGTGACGGCCCGCCACGACGGGGAGTGTGCATGACCTACGCGAGCGACACACAGCGCATCTGGCTGACGGGGGCCACCTCGGGCATCGGCCGCGCCCTGGCCGAACGCCTGCTCGAGCAGGGGCACCGGGTGGCGCTGAGCGCGCGCAGCGCGTCGGCCCTGGCCGCGCTCTGCGAGGGTCACGACAACGCCCTGGCGCTGCCCCTGGACGTGGCGGACCGCGACGCCGTCGAGCGGGCCGGCGAACGCCTGGCCGAGGCCTTCGGCGGCCTGGACCTGGCGATCCTCAACGCCGGCACCTGCGAGTACCTGGACGCCCGCGACGTCGACGTCGACCTCGTCGAGCGGGTCTTCGCGCCCAACTTCTTCGGCGCCGTCTACTGCGTCGACGCGGCCCTGCCGCTGCTGCGCCGGGCCCGCGCGGCGGGCGGCCACCCGCTGCTGGCCGCCACCTCCAGCGCCGCGGCCTACCTGCCGCTGCCCCGGGCCGAAGCCTACGGGGCCTCCAAGGCCGCGCTCAGCCACTTCATGGAATCGCTGCGCCTGGACCTGGCCGGCGAGGGCATCGGGGTCAGCCTGATCCACCCGGGCTTCGTGAAGACCCCGCTCACCGACCGCAACGACTTTCCCATGCCCATGCGCGTCTCCACCGACGCGGCCGCCGAGGCGATCCTCACGGGCCTCGCCCGCCGCCGCCTGGACATCCACTTCCCGCGCCGCTTCACGCTGCTGGTGCGGCTGATGGGCATCCTGCCCCCTGGCCTTCGCTACCGCCTGGGCCTGCGCATGACCCGACAGGATTCGCCCGTGGAGGCCCGCCGATGAACGCCCCGATCCGATCCCCCCATCAGCCCCAGCAAGGTGCCGCCCAGCGGGGTGCCGCCCAGCGGGATGCCGCCCAACGCATCGCCGTGATCGGCAGCGGCATCGGCGGCATGGCCGCCGCCTGGTACCTGTCGGACCGCCACGAGGTAACGCTCTTCGAGGCCGAGGCGCGGCTCGGCGGCCACACCGCGACCATCGACGTGGCGCTCGAGGGCCGGGACTACGCCATCGACACCGGCTTCATCGTCTTCAACGACTGGACCTACCCGCACTTCCAGCGCCTGCTGGCGCGCCTCGGGGTCGCCGCCCAGCCCACCGAGATGAGCTTCTCGGTGCACGAGACGGCCCGCGACTTCGAGTACAACGGCCACACCCTGGCGAGCCTCTTCGCCCAGCGCAGCAACCTGCTGCGCCCCCGCTTCTACCGGCTGCTGCGCACTATCCTGCGCTTCAACCGCGAGGCGACCCGGGCGCTGGAGGAGGGGCGCCTCGACCCGGCCATGACGCTGGGCGCCTGGCTCGACGCCGGCGGCTACGACGCCGACTTCCAGCGGCGCTACCTGCTGCCCATGGGCGCGGCCATCTGGTCGGCCAGCATCCGCGACCTGCGCGACTTTCCGCTGCTGTTCTTCGTGCGCTTCTTCCGCCATCACGGCCTGCTGTCGGTCAACGACCGTCCCCAGTGGTACACCCTGGTGGGCGGCTCGCGCGCCTACATCCCGGCCCTGACCGCGCCCTACGCCGAGCGCATCCGCCTGGCGACCCCGGTGCGCGGCCTTCGCCGCCACGCCGACCGGGTCGAGGTGCGCAGCGACGGCGGCGTGGAGGCCTTCGACCAGGTGGTGCTGGCCTGCCACGCCGACCAGGCCCTGGCGATGCTCGACGACCCGAGCGACGCCGAGCGCGAGATCCTCGGCGCCCTGCCCACCCGGGACAACGAGGTGGTGCTGCACACCGATACCCGCCTGCTGCCGCGTCGGCCCCGCGCCTGGGCGAGCTGGAACTACCGGCTCGACGGCCGCGGCGACGAGGCCCGGGTCTCGGTCACCTACGACATGAACATCCTGCAGCGCATCGAAGCGCCGCCCACCTTCTGCGTGACCCTGAACGACGGCGCCGCCATCGACCCCGCCAAGGTGCTGGGCCGCTTCACCTACGCCCACCCGCAGTTCACCCTGGCCGGTCAGGCGGCCCAGGCGCGCCACGACGAGATCTCGGGACCGTCGCGGCGCACCCACTACTGCGGCGCCTACTGGCGCAACGGCTTCCACGAGGACGGCGTCTGGAGCGCCCTGCGGGTCGCCCGGGGCCTGGGCTGCGACGAGCAGGGCCCGGCCAGCGAGGCGCCGGCGATCGAGGAGAGCGCGGCATGAGGCAAATACCGCGCTCGCGGATCTATCGCGGCAGCCTGCGCCACCGCCGCTTCCTCCCTCGTCCTCACGCCTTCCGCTACGACCTGTGGATGGCCTGGCTCGACCTGGACGAGCTGCCGGAGCTCTTCGACGGCGTGCCCGCCTTCAGCGCGCGGCGACCGGCCCTGGCGCGCTTTCGCCGCCGGGACTACCTCGGCCCCCACGACCGCCCCCTCAAGCAGGCCGTGCGCGAGGAGCTCGAGCGCCAGCTCGGCAGCGCCCCGGACGGCCGCATCTGCGTGCTGACTCAGCTGCGCACCCTGGGGCTCGGCTTCAACCCGGTCTCGTTCTACTACGCCTTCGATGCCCGGGGCGAGCTGCGCGCCCTGCTCGGCGAGGTGAGCAACACCCCCTGGGGCGAGCGGACCCGCTACGCCTGTGCCGTGGAGC
>JAWWBV010000291.1:0-4204 GCA_033720795.1 Halomonas sp.
CCACCTGATCCCTTGCCGAACTCAGCAGTGAAACCGATCAGCGCCGATGGTAGTGTGGGGCCTCCCCATGCGAGAGTAGGTCATCGTCAGGCACCTATTCCGAGAAAACCCCGAGCTCAACGAGCTCGGGGTTTTTTCATGCGCGCGGGTTTTTCGCGCGGAAAGGCGCACGCCCCGAGCGCCGGTTGCCGGCGCCTCCCGATACAAGAACGCCCCCGCCTCGATGGAGACGGGGGCGTTTTTATTGGCCGGGGAGCCGGGGTGGATCCCGAGCCGACATGGGGCAGAGCGCCTGGGGACGTCTCGTCACGGTCCGGGGGAGGGGGAGAGGGGGGGGGCTCGCCGTCGGCGCACGGAAGGGCGCAGGGCGCCATCCACGGGCAGCGAGGAGGGGCAGAGCGTAAGGTGATGCCACGCCCGGACCAGCCGGTGTGCCGCCGGTGCCCGCGACCACGATCGCGCCGGTCTGCGGGTCGGATAAGCGGCTCCCTGTTGGCGAAAGCCAGGGGTCTCACCGGTATGTCGAAGACGCGATCGCCGTGCCGCGATTTCCGGGGCCTGCCCCCATCCGCTAGAATGGCCCATTTCCCGTCTGGGGCATGCGCATGACCATCGGTGACCTGATCCGCCTGTTGAGCGACGGCGAGTTCCACTCCGGCGAGCAGCTGGGGGTGCAGCTCGGCGTCTCACGGGCGGCGGTATGGAAACAGCTGCAGAAACTGGAGTCTCTGGGGATCCCCATGGAGGCGGTGAAGGGGCAGGGGTATCGCCTGACCGAGCGCCTGGAGCTGCTCGACGGGCGCGCCGTGGTGGCCGGCCTCTCGCGGGAGGCCCGCCCGCACCTGACCCGGCTGTTCGTCGAGGAGACCCTGCCCTCCAGCAACGCCTACCTGCGCGAACGCTTCGCCCAGGGTGCCGGGCACGGCGAGGTCTGCCTGGTGGAGCAGCAGAGCGAGGGCCGGGGGCGTCGCGGGCGCACCTGGGTGACCCCCTGGGGGCGTACCCTGATGCTCTCGATCGGCTGGCGGGTCGAGGCCGGGGTGGCCGCCCTGGAGGGGCTGAGCCTGGCCCTCGGCGTGGTGCTGGCCCGGGTCCTCGAGCGACACGGTGCCGCGCCCCGGCTCAAGTGGCCCAACGACGTCCTGCTGAAGCAGGCGGACGGGGAGCTGGGCAAGCTCGCGGGCATCCTGGTCGAGATCAGCGGGGACGCCGCCGGGCCCTGCGAGGTGGTGGTGGGCATGGGCATCAACGTCGACCTGCCCCGGGCGTTTCGCGAGCGCATCGACCAGCCCGTGGCCGCGGTCCACGACCAGGCGCCGGGGCTGTCGCGCAATGCCCTGGCCGCGGCGCTGCTGGACGAGCTTCTGCCCCTGCTGGCGGGGTTCGAGCAGCAGGGCTTCGCCGCCTGGCAGGATGAGTGGAACGCGCGGCACGCCTACGCCGGCTGCGAGGTGGAGATCCTGCAGCGGGGCGAGCGCGAGGCGGCGATCGCCGGCGACGTGGACGAGGCCGGCAACCTCTGGGTGCGCCAGGGCGAACGGCAGCGGCGGCTGGCCGGCGGTGAAATCAGCGTGCGGAGACGGGCATGATCCTTGATCTGGATATCGGCAATACCCTGTCGAAGTGGCGGCTCAAGGATGGCGACAGCAGCGAGATCCGCTCGCGCGGGGCGGTCTGGACCCGCGAGGAGTGGCGACCCGGTGCCGATATTCCGGACCTCGACGTGGTCGAGGCGGTGCGCATCTCCAGCGTGGCGCGTCGGGCGGTCCTGGAGGAGACGGTGGCGCTGCTGCGTCGCCGCGTCGGCACCGTCCATGTGGCGCGCTCCACCCATGAGGCCCTGGGGGTCACCAACGGCTACGAGGAGCCCGGCAAGCTGGGGGTCGATCGCTGGATGGGGGCCCTGGCGGGCTACCAGCTCGCGGGCGGCTGCTGCGCCGTGGATTGCGGCAGTGCCATCACCGTCGACTTCGTGCTGCCCGGCGGGCGACACCTCGGCGGCTATATCCTGCCTGGCCTGCGCCTGATGAAGGAGAGCCTGAAGCTCGGCACCCGCAACGTGGCCATCGACCCGGACAGCGAGGCGGAAGAGCTGCTCGAGCCCGGCCGGCGCACGGTCGAGGCGGTCAATCACGGCATCTACATGGCCGCGGTCAGCGCGGTCAATCGCATCTACAGCGAGGTCTGTGACCAGCAGGACGTGGCGCTGCCGATGCTCTTGACCGGGGGCGACGCGCGGGTGGTGTCGCGCGGCATCCAGGTCCCTCATGCCGTGTGGCCGGACATGGTCTACGGTGGGCTCGAGGCCTGCTTCCCGTTGACGGCGGCGGAGCGCGCAGGTCGGCTCTCCGGGGCCCCGGCGGTGCCGGCGCCGGTGGCGATGGAAAAGATCCGTGCGGCCCTTGCATTCTCGATGCTGCTTTGACAGAATGCGTCGCGTTCCGGGAAGACGCGTCGGCACGTTCGGCACGAAGTATCAAGATCCTGATAAATCAGAGGCTTGACACCGGAAGCAAAGGCGGTAGAATACATCGCCAGTTGGAGGGGTTCCCGAGTGGCCAAAGGGAGCAGACTGTAAATCTGCCGCGAAAGCTTCGAAGGTTCGAATCCTTCCCCCTCCACCAAGTTTGGCCGCATGCGATGCGTCGGGTGCTGGCAGCAAGAGTGGGTAGGCGGGCATAGTTCAATGGTAGAACCTCAGCCTTCCAAGCTGATGATGCGGGTTCGATCCCCGCTGCCCGCTCCAGGTATCGCGTGATGATGCCGCAAGTTGTGCTCATGTAGCTCAGGGGTAGAGCACACCCTTGGTAAGGGTGAGGTCGACGGTTCAAATCCGTCCATGAGCTCCATATCGAGAAGGCGAGCCGCGGCTCGCCTTTTCTTTTTCTCCCTCGGGGCGATGATGTGTCGGGGGAGGGGTTGCCAGGCGAAGCACCTTTCGCTATCATGGCGCCCGCTGTCGTGCAGGCCGCCTGCAAAGGGTGGTCGCGGAAGCAGATACAGGCCAGTAGCTCAATTGGCAGAGCAGCGGTCTCCAAAACCGCAGGTTGGGGGTTCGATTCCCTCCTGGCCTGCCAGTCTTCCCCAGGCTGGCGATATCTCATATACTTTCATGTTTCGATTGCCGCACCCTGAGGAGTCTCGTTTTCATGAAGCATAACGCCGAGGTGCAGGAGTCGCGCCACGACGGGCTCAAGTGGGCGGTTGTCGTCACTCTGCTGGTCCTTGCCGTGGTCGGCAATACCTATTTTGCCGATCAGGCACTTCTCTATCGTGTGCTCGGTGTCGTCGTGCTCAGTGCGGCGGCGGCGCTGGTGGCGCTGTCCACGACCAAGGGTCGTGATCTGCTCGAGCTCGCCAGGAGTGCGAAGAAGGAAATTCAGCGCGTCGTCTGGCCGACACGGCCCGAGACCATCCAGACCACCGCCATCGTGCTGGTGGCTGTGCTGGTGGTCGGGCTGATGCTCTGGCTGATCGATACCCTTCTTGGCTGGGCGATGTCCGGCGTCATCGGTTAGGAGTTTTCATGTCCAAGCGTTGGTATGTCGTCCACGCCTATTCCGGCTTCGAAAAGCATGTCATGCGCTCGCTCACCGAGCGCGTGAAGATGTATGGCATGGAAGATCGCTTCGGCGAGATCCTGGTGCCCACCGAAGAAGTCGTCGAGGTGCGTGACGGCAAGCGTCGCAAGAGCGAGCGCAAGTTCTATCCCGGCTACGTGCTGGTCGAGATGGAGATGGACGACGAGACCTGGCACCTGGTCAACGAGACCCCGCGCGTCATGGGGTTCATCGGTGGTACCAAGGAGAAACCGGCCCCCATCACCCAGCGTGAGGCGGATGCGATCCTCAGCCGGGTCAAGGATGGCACCGACAAGCCGCGGCCCAAGACGCTGTTCGAGCCGGGGCAATCGGTTCGCGTCATCGACGGCCCCTTCGCCGACTTCAATGGCGTCGTCGAAGAGGTCAACTACGACAAGAGCCGCGTGCAGGTCAGCGTGCTGATCTTCGGTCGCTCCACGCCCGTCGAGCTGGAGTTTGCCCAGGTCGAGAAGGAATAACCTTCCGGCCGCATCGTTTTCGTGGCGGCCACCCGAGGGTGGCCGTGTAACCCGGGGAGCCGCAAGGCGCTACTACCCAACTGGAGTCCATCATGGCCAAGAAAGTACAGGCTTACATCAAGCTGCAGGTGGCAGCTGGCAAGG
>JAWWBV010000292.1:0-4167 GCA_033720795.1 Halomonas sp.
CCATTGGGGTGGTCGCCCAGCTACCCAACCTCCATCGCCTGCTCAAGCGTCACGACATCGACGTCGAGCTGCTCACGGCGGGGCGCTACAAGCGCACCCTCACGGTGTTCGGCGAGAACACCGACGAGGGGCGCGACAAGTTCGTCGAGGACCTCGAGACCACCCACCAGCTGTTCAAGCGGCACGTGGCCGAACGGCGCCCGGGCCTGGACATCGAGGCGGTGGCGACCGGCGAGACCTGGTACGGCAGCGATGCCCTGGGGCGGGGCCTGGTGGATGAGCTGGGCACCAGCGAGGCCTACCTGGTCGAGCGCATGGGCGAGGCCCGGGTGATCAGCGTCAAGCTGGAGCAGAAGCCGACGCTCTCGCGTCGGCTGGGCGTGGGGGTCTCGCGGGGCGTGGAGCGCGGCATCGAGCGGGGGCTGGAGATGCTCGACGCCGGACGTTGGCAGAAGCGCTGAAGGCCCTCAGGGCCGGCCGTCGAGGGCCAGCTGGCCGAGCGCCTCGATCAGCGTCCTGGCGCGCTGGCCCTGCAGCGAGTAGTAGATGGTCTGCGACTCGCGGCGGGTCGTGACGAGATTCTCGCGACGCAGTATCGCCAGGTGCTGCGACAGTGCCGACTGGCTGAGCACCAGACGCTGGTTCAGCTCGGTGACCGACAGCTCGGTGCCGTCCAGCAGGCAGAGTATCCGCAATCGATTGTCGTTGGCCATCGCCTTGAGTAGGGAGCTGGCCTCGTTGATGACCGCCTCTCCGCCTTCGAGAAGGCGGGCTGACGCACCTCTGGTGGTAGTGCCCATGATCTGTGCCCTGCGTTGCAGGCGCCGCCCATGGTCGGCCGCCTGCGCGGTGAATAGGATCCCCTGAGTCCACGCCTGGGGGGAGCGACAGGCCGCATGGTGGCCCTCTGATTCAGCTTATGCGCAATAATAGCGCACTCCGGAGGCTAACGCCGGATCAACGATGCGATCGCGGGGCGGAGATCGGCGGTGGCGGCTCGTGTTTTGTTGACAATAGTCGAGAGGTTTCTCGTTCTTTTGTCGAAGATTAGCCGATGGTATGAGGTTTGGCGGTAGGGCTTCGTCTAGAGTGTCAACAATCAATGCCCTTTCCTCGATTGCTGACAGGATGCTGACGCGCATGTATCAAGACGAGTTCCGCCGCTCCATCGATCACCCTGAGGCCTTCTGGGCCGAGCAGGCCAAGCGTATTCCCTGGTTCACCCCGCCCACCACGATCCTCGAGTACGACGAGGCGAACCACGCCCGCTGGTTCGTCGACGGTGAGCTCAACATCTGCCACGCGGCCCTGGATCATCACGTCGAGCAGGGGCGGGGGGAGCAGCCGGCCCTCTACTGGGATTCGCCGGTCACCGACAGCAAGCGCACCATCACCTACGCCGAGCTGCGCGACCAGGTGGCGCGCTTCGCCGGGGCGCTGCGCGATCTGGGGGTCGAGAAGGGCGATCGGGTGGTGATCTACATGCCCATGGTGCCCGAGGCGCTGGTCGCCATGTACGCCTGTGCCCGCCTCGGGGCCGTTCACTCGGTGGTGTTCGGCGGCTTCGCGCCCCACGAGCTGGCGGTGCGCATCGAGGACGCCGAGCCGAAGGTCGTGATCGCCGCCTCCTGCGGCGTCGAAGGCGACCGGGTGCTGCCCTACAAGCCGATCATCGATGCCGCCATCGAGCAGAGCCGCTACAAGCCCGAGGCCTGCGTGATCCTGCAGCGCGAGCAGCACACCGCCGAGCTGGGCGCGGCCATCGATCATGACTGGTCGACGCTGGTCGAGCGGGCCGCACCGGCGGCCTGCGTGCCGGTCAAGGGCAGCGATCCGCTCTACATCCTCTATACCTCCGGCACCACCGGCAAGCCCAAGGGCGTGG
The DNA here is from genome assembly GCA_033720795.1 of Halomonas sp. GTDB lineage: Bacteria > Pseudomonadota > Gammaproteobacteria > Pseudomonadales > Halomonadaceae > Halomonas. Next base: position 1,886 of record JAWWBV010000292.1, read on the forward strand.
TGCGCGACACCGGCGGCTATGCCGTGGCGCTGGCCTACTCCATGGACACCATCTACGACGTGGCGCCGGGCGAGGTCTTCTTCTCGGCCTCCGACGTGGGCTGGGTGGTCGGCCACTCCTACATCGTCTACGCGCCGCTGCTGCGCGGCGCCACCACCCTGGTCTACGAGGGCAAGCCGGTGAAGACCCCGGATGCCGGCGCCTTCTGGCGGCTGATCAGCGAGTACCGGGTCAAGAGCTTCTTCACCGCGCCCACCGCCTTCCGCGCCATCAAGAAGGAGGACCCGGACGCCAAGCTGATGGCCCAGTACGACATCAGCTGCCTCAAGGCGCTGTTCCTGGCCGGCGAGCGTCTGGACCCGCCGACCTTCCACTGGCTCGACGACCTGCTGACGGTGCCGGTGATCGATCACTGGTGGCAGACCGAGACCGGCTGGCCCATCGCCGCCAACCTGCACGGCCTCGAGCCGATGCCCACCAAGGCCGGCAGTGCGACGGTACCGGTGCCCGGCTTCGACGTGCAGATCCTCGACCGGGCGGGCGAGCCGTCCGGGGCCATGGAGCAGGGCAGCGTGGTGATCAAGCAGCCGCTGCCGCCGGGCTGCCTGGCGGGCATCTGGCGCGACCCGAAGCGCTTCCACAGCGCCTACATGGCCGCATTCCCGGGCTACTACCTCACCGGCGACGGCGGCTACTTCGACGAGGATGGCTACCTGTTCATCATGGGGCGCACCGACGACGTCATCAATATCGCCGGCCACCGCCTCTCCACCGGCGAGATGGAGGAGGTCGTGGGCGCCCACCCCGCGGTCGCCGAGTGCGCGGTGATCGGCATCCACGACGCCCTCAAGGGGCAGCTGCCGGTGGGGCTGGTGATCCCCAAGGACGGTTTCGAGGGGGACGAGGTGACGCTGGAGAACGAGTTGATCGGCCTGGTGCGCGAGAGGATCGGCCCGATCGCCTGCTTCAAGCAGGTGCTGGTGGTCGACCGCTTGCCCAAGACCCGCTCCGGGAAGATCCTGCGCAAGCTGCTGCGCAACATCGCCGACGGTCAGGAGTTCGGCGTGCCCTCGACCATCGACGACCCGGCGAGCCTCCAGGACGTGCACGAGGCGATGAAGGCGCGCGCGGTCGGCGCCGCCGAACAGGCCCGCCCGGTCTGATCGCCTCGCGATTCTGACTGGATGCCACGACGCCGCCCATGAGGGCGGCGTCGTCGTGTGGGTCGGGCCCTTCCATGGCCAGGGTGATGGCCAGGCCGTATAATGCCGTCCCATTCTCGCCGCAACGCGAGTGCCGATCCACGAGGGTTCCCTCACCCCTCCTCAAAAAGGATGCCGTGATGCGCGTGCTCTCCGAGGCCCAGACCCGGCACTGCCTGGCGCTGCTGGTCGCCTTTCATATCCTGGTCATCGCCGCCAGCAACTACCTGGTGCAGCTGCCGTTCACCCTGTGGGGCTTGCATACCACCTGGGGCGCGTTCAGCTTCCCCTTCATCTTCCTGGCCACCGATCTCACCGTGCGCCTGTTCGGCAAGGAGCCGGCCCGGGCGATCATCCTGCGCGTGATGCTGCCGGCGCTGGTCGTCTCCTACGTCGTCTCCGTGGTCTTTCCCCGCGGCGGCTTCGCCGGCCTCGAGGCGCTGGGCGAGGCGAACCTGTTCGTCGCCCGCATCGCCCTGGCGAGCTTCATGGCCTACGTGCTGGGGCAGCTGCTGGACGTGCAGGTCTTCGACCGGCTGCGCGCCCTCAAGGCCTGGTGGGTGGCGCCGGCCGTCTCCACGGTGCTCGGCAACCTCGCCGATACCTTCGCGTTCTTCTCCCTCGCCTTTCACCGCAGCCCCGATCCCTTCATGGCCGCCAACTGGCCGGAGATCGCCTGGGTCGACTACGCGATCAAGCTCGCCATCAGCCTGGCGTTCTTCCTGCCGCTCTACGGCGTGCTGCTGGCCTGGCTGAGCCGTCGGCTGGTGGCGGTGACGGGGCGCGATGACGTGATGCCGGACGAGGCGCGTGCGTCTTCCTGATACGCCCCGCATGATGCTGAGTACCCGAACACCCCGTAGCCAAGGAGGCTTCTATGCCCACCGACCTTCACTTCCTCGACAGCGGCGGCGACGAGACGCCGCTGGTGGTCGTCCACGGCCTGCTGGGCAGCGCCGATAACTGGCGCTCCCACGCCAAGCAGTGGCAGCGTCGCCGGCGGGTGATCACCGTGGACCTGCGCAACCACGGGCGCTCGCCCCACGTGGCGGGGATGGGCTACGACGCCATGGCCGAGGA
>JAWWBV010000293.1:0-4164 GCA_033720795.1 Halomonas sp.
GGAGCTCTTCGACGCCGTGCCCGCCTTCAGCGCGCGGCGACCGGCCCTGGCACGCTTTCGCCGCCGGGACTACCTCGCCCCCCACGACCGTCCGCTCAAGCAGGCCGTGCGCGAGGAGCTCGAGCGCCAGCTCGGCAGCGCCCCGGACGGCCGCATCTGCGTGCTGACTCAGCTGCGCACCCTGGGGCTCGGCTTCAACCCGGTCTCGTTCTACTACGCCTTCGATGCCCGCGGCGAGCTGCGCGCCCTGCTCGGCGAGGTGAGCAACACCCCCTGGGGCGAGCGGACCCGCTACGCCTGTGCCGTGGAGCCCCGGCGCCACGGCCACACCGCCGAGTTCGACAAGGCGATGCACGTCTCGCCCTTCAACCCCATGGACATGACCTATCGCTGGCGCTTCGACACCCCCGGCGAGTCGCTGTCGATGCACATGGAGAACTGGAAGGCAGGCCAGCGCCACTTCGACGCCACCCTGACCCTGGAGGGCCGCCCGGCGACCCGCGGCGTGCTGCTCGCCACCCTGGCGCGCCAGCCCTGGATGGGCCTGAAGACGCTCGCCGGCATCCATGTCGAGGCGCTGCGCCTGTGGCTCAAGCGCCTGCCGGTCCATGACCACCCCGGACAAGACCATCCGTCCCGTGAGGAGAGCTCGTCGTGAACACGCTTCGCTCCGCCACCGCCCGCCCCCTGGCCCCCGAGGGCGATCGCCTGACGCGCTGGCTCAAGCCCCGGGTGCTGGCCCAGCTCGACCGCCTGGAGGGCGGCACCATCAACCTGACCGACGGCCACCAGCGCCATCGCCTGGGCCGGGGCGGCGCGCTGCGCGTGACCCTGGTGGTGCGCCACCACCGGGCCTGGAAGCGCCTGGCCCTGGGCGGCACCGTGGGCGCCGCCGAGGCCTACATGGACGGCGACTGGGACGCCGACGACCCGGTGGCCCTGGTGCGGTTGTTCGCCGCCAACCTCGAGCGGGTCAACGGCGAGATCGAGAACGGCACCGCGCGACTCGGCCGCTGGCTGCTGGGCGGCCTCTACCGCCTGCAGCGCAACAGCCTGAGCGGCTCGAAGCGCAACATCGCCGCCCACTACGACATCGGCAATGCCCTCTTCTCCACCTTCCTCGACCGCGAGCACCGCATGTACTCGAGCGCGGTCTTCCCCCACGCCGAGGCGAGCCTCGAGGAGGCCTCGACCCACAAGCTCGACCTGATGCTCGACAAGCTCGACGTCCAGCCCCACCACCACCTGCTGGAGATCGGCACCGGCTGGGGCGGGCTCGCCATCCATGCGGCGAAGACCCGCGGCTGTCGCGTCACCACCACCACCATCTCCGCGGAGCAGCACGCCTTCACGGCCAGGCGCATCGAGGAGGAGGGGCTCGGCGATCGCATCACCCTGCTGCTGCAGGACTATCGCGAGCTCGAGGGGCGCTACGACCGGCTGATCTCGGTGGAGATGATCGAGGCGGTGGGGTACCAGTATCTCGGCACCTACCTGGCGACCCTGGATCGGCTGCTCACCGACGACGGCCAGGCGATGCTGCAGGCGATCACCATCCGCGACCAGCGCTACGAACAGGCCAAGCGCGAGATGGACTTCATCAAGCGCTACATCTTCCCCGGGGGGTTCCTGCCCTCGCATCGCGCCATCCTCGACGGCGTGGCCCGCCACACCTCGCTCAACCTGACCGACCTCGACGAGATCGGCCTGCACTACGCCCGCACCCTGCGCGAGTGGCGCCACCGCTTCGAGGCGAGCCTGGAGACCGTGCGCAAGCTCGGCTACGACGAGCGCTTCATCCGCATGTGGCGCTACTACCTCTGCTACTGCGAGGGGGGCTTCATGGAGCGCACCATCGGCACCTGCCAGCTGCTGCTGGCCAAGCCCGGCGCCCGGCCGGTGCCGCTCACCGGGCAGGCATGACCCGCGATGGCCGCCCTCTCCGCCGCTCCCGTGAAGCTGCTGGCCAACCTGGCCGCCTTTCAGGCGGGCTGGTTCGCCTGCGTGCTGGGTGGCTCGCTGATCGGAGGACTGGTCGTGGCGCTGATCCTCGCCCTGCACCTCGCCTGGCTGGGCCGCCCCGGGGAGTGGCGCTGGCTTCTGGCCTTCGCCGGCCTGGGGCTCGCGGTCGACGGCAGCCTGACGCTCGCCGGCGGCTTCACCTTCCCCGCCGATACGCTCGCCATCGCCGGCATGCCGCCCTGGCTGTGGCTGCTCTGGCCGCTGTTCGCGACCCTGATCCACCATTCGCTGGCCTGGCTCTGGTCGTATCCCTGGCTCGCCGCGCTCGGCGGCGCCACCAGCGGCCCGCTCTCCTACCTCGCCGGCGCCCGGCTTGCCGGCGTCGAGCTGGCGCCCTGGCTGCTGCCCGTCGAGGCGATGACCTGGGCGCTGATCTGCCTGACGCTAAGCCGTCGCCTCGGCCATGCGCCGGCCGTCGAGGGGCGCGCCCGCTGAGGCCTGGGCCTGCCACTCGACCTCCAACCCCGCGGCCGACTGGGGCCTGGCGTAGAGGAAGCCCTGCACCTCGGCGCAGCCGTGGGCGAGCAGGAAGTCGCGCTGCGCCTCGGTCTCCACCCCCTCGGCCACGACCGCCAGGCCGAGTCCCTCGGCCATGGCCAGCACGGCACAGACGATGGCGGCATCGGCGCGATCATCGGGCAGCGCCCGGATGAAGGCGCGATCGAGCTTGAGCTTGTCCAGCGGCAGGTGCTTGAGGTAGCCCAGCGACGAGTAGCCGGTGCCGAAGTCGTCGATGGCCACGCGGTGCCCCTGGGCACGCAGCCGCTCGAGCCGCGGGGCGACGTCCCCGGCACGCTCGTCGAGCAGCACCGATTCGGTCAGCTCCAGCCCCAGCCGCCGCGCCGGCACCCGATGACGGGCGAGCCCGCTGGCGAGCGCGGTCTCGAGATCCCCCTGGAAGAACTGCATCGCCGAGATGTTGATCCACACCACGGCCTCCGGCAGGCCCTTGCGCTGCCAGTGGGCCAGCTGGGCCAGGGCCTGGTCGATCACCCAGTCGCCGAGGGTCGACATCAGGCCGTGGCGCTCGGCCAGCGGGATGAAGTCGCCGGGCGAGATCATGCCGTCCCGGGGATGGCGCCAGCGCAGCAGGGCCTCGAGCCCGACCAGGCGATCGTCCCCCAGCCGATACTGCGGCTGGTAGTGCAGCTCCAGCTGGCCGCCCACGGCCAGCGCCTGGCGCAGGTCGTTGAGCAGGCCCAGCTGCGGACTCTCCTGGACGTCGAGGGCGGGCCGGAAGCGCAGGCTGTGGTTGCAGCCGTGGCGCTTGGCGCTGAACAGCGCCGACTCCAGCCGCTGGAAGAGCTCCCCGGACTGCCGGCCGTCCTCGGGACAGCGGCAGCTGCCGATGGTCAGCCCCAGCCGAAGGCTGTGCGTGTCGATCTCGAAGGGCTGCCCGAGGTGCTCCTGCAGCCCCTTGATCCAGCGGTCGTGGTCGTCGTGGGTGGTGGTGCGCATCACCATGAACTCGTCGCCGCCCAGTCGCCCGACCACGCCCCCCGCCACGTGCCGGGCCAGCCGCTCCCCGAAGCGCGCGAGCAGCCGGTCGCCGAGCTCCACCCCGATGCCGTCGTTGATCTCCTTGAAGCCGTCGATGTCGATCAGCGCCATGTCGAGGCTCTCGCCCGCCCGCAGATGGCGCAGACGCGAGGCCAGCAGGTCGCCCAGCCGCCGACGGTTGGGCAGGCCGGTCAGCGGGTCCTCGAAGCCGATCCGCTGCAGGTCCCGCTCGCGGGCCTTGCGCACCGAGATGTCGGTGAACAGGCAGACGTGGTGGGTTATGCGGCCCGTCTCGTCGGTGACGACCCGCGCCCGCAGCCACTCGGGGTACTCGTCGCCCTGCTTGCGCCGGCTCCAGACCTCGCCCTCCCAGCGGCCGGTGCTGTGCAGGACCTGCCAGTAGTGCTCGTAGAACGCCTTGTCGTGGCGCGGGGCGGAGAGCGAGCTCGCGGCGCGGCCGCGCACCTCCGCGAGGGTGTAGCCGGTGATGCGGGTGAAGGCCGGATTGACGGCCTGGATGCGGTTGGCGGCATCGGTGATCACGACCCCCTCGTCCGAGAGCGAGAGGGCCTCCTCCCCCAGGCGCGAGCGCTGATGCTCCAGGCGCACCTGGCGCCAGGCGTCCAGCAGCCCGAGGGACAC
>JAWWBV010000294.1:0-4137 GCA_033720795.1 Halomonas sp.
AGCCAGAGCTCCCAGTGGAGCCGCGGCGCCAGGTCGAACCAGGCGAGGTAGATCCCGGCGGCGGCGAGCTCCGCCAGCAGCGCGCCCATCAGGCCGCTGGCCAGGCCCAGCACGGCGAACTCGGCCGCCTGCATCCGCGAGAGCAGCCGGTTGCCGGCGCCGAACACCCGCAGCAGGCCGCTCTCGTGGGCGCGCACCGGCAGGCTCGCGGTCAGCGACGCATAGAGCACGCTGATGCCGGCCAGCAGCACGAAGGCGAGCACCAGCTCCACCGCCCGGGTGACCTGGGTCAGCACCTCGCGCACCTGGGCGAGGATCGCCTCCACGTCGAGCAGGGTGACCCCGGGGAACTCCCGCACCAGCTCGCGCAGCAGGTCGCGGTCGTCGTCGCCGAGGTGGAAGGCGGTGATGAAGCTGTGGCCGAAGCGCTCCAGCACCCCGGGCGGGAAGATCACGTAGAAGTTGGGCCGGAAGCTCTCCCAGTCGAGGCTGCGCAGGCTCGTCACCTCGCCGACCACCTCGTCGCTGCCGATGGTGAAGGTCAGCCGATCCCCGAGGGCGAGGCCGAGCCGTTCGGCCAGGCCGTCCTCCACCGAGATCGGCACGGCCGCGTCACCGGCCCTCGCGCCCTCGGCCGCCGGGCGCGGTTCGGCGGCCACCTCGTCGAGCCAGCCCGTGGCCTCGCCGTCGGCGGCGAACCACTCGCCGGCCACCACCCGGTTGCCCTCGGGCAGGGTCTCGCGCCAGGTCAGGTTGAGCTCGCGACGCAGGGCGTTGTCGCCGCGGGACTCGGCCGGCACCGCCTCCCGGGGCAGCTCGCCATCGATGGCGCTGATGCGCCCGCGGACCATGGGATAGAGGGCGCTGCGGGCATTCGCGGCGCCGGCCAGCGCCGCCTCGAAGGCGTCCCGCTCCTGGGGCTGGATGTTGATGGCGAAGTGGTTGGGCGTATCCTCCGGCAGCTGGGCCTGCCAGGTGCTGAGCAGGTCGCCGCGCACCAGGGCGATCATCGCCACGGCGAAGAAGGTCACCGAGAAGGCCAGCAGCTGACCGAGGCTCGCCCGCCGTCGCCGCGCCAGCTGCTGGCCACCCAGGCGCACGGCCGTGACCAGCCCCTCCGCCTTGCCACCCTCCCGGGGCAGGCGCGCGGTGGCGCGCAGCACCAGGGCCAGCAGCATCCCGCCGAGCCCCCAGAGCACCGCCAGCATCACCAGGCCGCCGAGCAGCAGGCCGGCCGCAAGCCCCGGATCGCCGGAGTAGAGCCACAGGAGGCCGCCGAAGACCAGCGCCGCCACGCCCACCACCAGCCAGGCGGAGGGCGGCAGCGGGTCGAGCTCGCGGCGCAGCATCTTGAGGGCGCTGACGCGCTTCAGGCGCAGCAGGGTCGGCCCGGCGAAGCCGACCAGCACCGCCAGGGCGGTGAAGACCCCGAGCCACAGCGGCAGCATCCCCGGCGCGGGCAGGCTGAAGGGCAGGAAGGCCGCCAGCAGCCGCACCAGCAGCGCCTGCCCGGCCAGCCCCAGCAGGGCGCCGAGCGCCGAGGCGGCCAGCGCCAGCCAGGCGAGCTGCAGCACGAAGAGCCGCAGCAGTTCGCGCTGGGTGGCGCCGAAGCAGCGCAAGAGCGCCGCGGTGTCGAGGTGGCGATCGACGTAGCGGCGGGTCGACATGGCCACGGCCACCCCGGCCAGCAGCACGGCGGCGAGCCCCGCCAGGCCCAGGTACTTCTCGGCCCGGGCCAGGGCGTTGCCGAGCGAGGGCCGGTCGCGGCGCACGTCGCGCACCTCCACGCCCTCGCGGCGCAGCCGCTCGAGCAGCGGCTCGACCCGCGCCACCGCCTCGGCGCTGCCGGCGGCCAGCAGCTCGAACTCCACCCGGGAGCCCTCCTGGACGAGGCCGGTGGCGTCGAGGTCGTCGACGTGCATCATCAGCCGCGGGTTGAAGCTGCCGAAGCCGGCCGACTGATCGGGCTCGCGCTCGATGATCCCGCCGACGGTGAGCTCGGTCTGGCCCAGGCGGATCCGATCCCCCACCTCGAGCGCCATCAGCAGGGCCAGGCGCGGCGCCACCCAGGCCTCCCCCGGCGCCGGGCCGTGGGCCAGCGCCTCGACGCCGTCGCCGCGATCCACCCGGGCCGTGCCGTAGTGGGGATAGACGCCATCGACGACCTTGAGGCTCGCCGGCTGGAAGGCGTCGCCGCGGCTGACCATGGAGACCATGTCGACCTGGTGGGAGAGCACGAGGCCCGCTTCCTCCAGGGCCTCGCGAACCTCGGTGCCGAAGGGGCGTCCCTGCTCCAGCACCACGTCACCGCCGGAGAGCTGGCCGGCCTGGCGGGTCAGGCCGCGGTCGAGGCGGTCGAGGAAGAAGCCGATCATGGTGGAGGCCGCCACGGCCAGCGCCAGGGCCAGCGCCAGGGCGCGCACGTCGGAGGCGCGCAGGTCGCGGAGCAGGCCGCGCGCCGAGAGGCGCAGCAGGGTCGGCCAGGCGGTGCGGCTCATGCCATCACCTCCTCGGGGGCCATCTCGACCAGCCGGCCGCCCTCCAGGCGCAGGCAGCGATCGCAGCGCCGCGCCAGGGCGTGGTCGTGGGTCACCAGCACCAGGGTGGTGCCGGCCTCGCGGTTGAGGGCGAAGAGCGCCTCGATGATGCGCTCGCCGGTGACCGGGTCCAGGTTGCCGGTGGGCTCGTCGGCGAACACCAGCTCGGCCCCGGTGACGAAGGCCCGGGCCAGGGCCACCCGCTGCTGCTCGCCGCCGGAGAGCTGCTTGGGCAGGTGATCCAGGCGCTCGCCGAGGCCGACGCGCTCGAGCCACTCCCGGGCCCGCGCCTCGGCGCCGGGGCTCGGCGAGAGCTCCAGCGGCAGCAGCACGTTCTCCAGCGCCGTCAGGGTCGGCAGCAGCTGGAAGTTCTGGAACACGAAGCCCACCCGCCCGGCGCGCAGCGCGGCCCGGCCGTCCTCGTCGAGCTCGCCGAGCGAGCGGCCGAACAGCGACAGCGCCCCGCCGCTCGGCGTATCGAGCCCCGCCAGCAGCCCCAGCAGGGTCGACTTGCCGGCGCCGCTCTGGCCGAGGATCGCCACGCTCTCCCCGGGGAACACCGAGAGGCAGAGACCACTCAGAATGGTCAGTCGCCGCTCGCCGCTCTCGACCTGCTTGGCGAGCGCGTCGGCGTGTAGAATCGGATCGAACCCCGGGCGAGAGGAGATGGACATGGCGAAGGGCTTCCCTGTGAATGCGTTGGGCCGGCGGGCGGCACTGACACGCTCCGCGCTATGGCTGGCGCTGGTGCTGATGCTGGCCGGTTCCACGGCGCTGGCGGCGTCGCGCCCGGTGGTGCTGGTCCTGGGCGACAGCCTCAGCGCGGCCTACGGCATCGAGCAGGGGGCCGGCTGGGTCAGTCTGCTGCAGGCCCGCCTGGACGGAAAGGCGCGCGTCGTCAACGCCAGCATCAGCGGCGAGACCACCAGCGGCGCCGCCGCCCGGCTTCCCGACCTTCTCGGACAGCATCGCCCCGAGATCGTTGTCCTCGAGCTCGGCGGCAACGACGGCCTGCGCGGCCTGCCGCCGGGGCAGATGCGCGCCAACCTGGCAGATATGATCGAGGCCAGCCAGGCGGCGGATGCCGAGGTGCTGCTGCTCGGCATCGATATCCCGCCCAACTACGGACGGGCCTACCGCGACGCCTTCACCGGCGTCTTCACCCGGCTCGCCGACGAGCATGACCTGCCGCTGGTGCCCTTCCTGCTGGAGGGCGTGGCCCTGGAGGACGAGCTGATGCAGGACGACGGCATCCACCCCACCGCCGCCGCCCAGCCGAAGATCCTCGAGAACGTCTGGCCCGCCCTCGTGCCGCTACTGGAGGAAAACGGCCTGCCCCTGGCAGCTCATGACTGAGGCGCCGGCACCGGGCTCTTCTGCCACTGCTGCAGTCCCAGGCCGCCGAGGATCAAGACCAGGCCGACCAGGGTGGAAGGCAGGATCGGCTCGCCGACGATGAAGAACAGGAGCAGCAGCGAGACCGGCGGCGACAGGAAGATCAGGTTCGAGACCTTCGCCGTCCGCGATACCTTGTGCACGGCCAGCTGCCAGAGCACGAAGGCGATGCCCATCTCGAAGAGCCCCACGTAGACGCCGGCGC
>JAWWBV010000295.1:0-4127 GCA_033720795.1 Halomonas sp.
CATGCATCGCATCGTTTCGGCGGGCTGCAGGGAAGCAGGCACGTCGAAACCCGGAGCCGGAAGCCCAACCCAAGAAGAAGGAACACCGACATGATGAAGAAGATCTGCCGTTACTTGAGCCCGCTGCTGATCGTCGCCCTGGTGCTGGGCAGCCTGCCGGTGGCCGCGGCCCCGGTGACCCCGGGCAGCGACCTGATCACCACCCAGGACGTACTGAATGCCGAACGGTCGCAGGGCGATCGCGAACGCATCCATGCCGTCCTCGCCCGCGACGATGTCCAGGAGCAGCTGGTCGCCCAGGGCGTCGATCCCGCCGAGGTGAAGGCCCGCGTGGCCGCCCTCTCCGACGCGGAAGCCGCCCAGATGGCCGATCAACTCGAGCAGCTCCCCGCCGGGGCCAGCGTGGTCGGCGTCCTGTTCGCCGTCTTCGTGATCCTGCTGGTCACCGATATCCTCGGCCTGACCAACGTCTTCCCCTTCACGCGCTGAGTGAGAGACCCGCATGATGGCATGCCTTGACCGGCATCGTGCCAGCGCCCCCCTGCAGAACGCCCGCCTCGCGGGCGTTCTCGCGTTGGCCCTGATGATGCTCGTGATGACCGGCTGCGCCAGTACGCCTCGGCTGGCCGAGTCTACCCAGCGCCACCTCCCCCAGCAGACCCTTCTCGAGAATGTGCCCTTCCACGGGCAGCGCGACTACCAGTGCGGCCCCGCCTCACTGGCCATGGTACTCAACGCCTCCGGCGTACCGGTGACGGTCGACACCCTGATTCCCCAGGTCTTCCTCCCCGGGCGGGAGGGCAGCGTCCAGCCCGAGATGCTGGGTACCGTGCGCCGCCAGGGTCGCATCCCCTTCCGGATCGACGGCACCCTCGACGCCCTGCTGACCGAGATCGATGCCGGCCACCCGGTGGTGGTGATGCAGAACCTCTCGCTACCGGCCTGGCCACTCTGGCATTACGCCGTGGCCATCGGCTTCGACCGGGGCGAGAAGACCCTGACGCTGCACAGCGGCATGGAGCCCGAGCGCCTCGAGTCCTTCAAGCGCTTCGATGCCACCTGGGCCCGCAGCGACCGCTGGGCCTTCATCGCCCTGCCACCGGGTGAGCTGCCGGCCACCGGCGATGGTCAGGATGCCCTGGACGCCATCGCCGACTTCGAGCGCGCCCAGGGCGCCCGGGACTCCCTGCCCGCCTGGGAGGCGCTGGTGGAGCGCCATCCCGGGCTTGCCATGGGCCATTTCGCCCTGGGCAACTCCCGCCATGCGACGGGGGACGCCGAAGGCGCCCTGAATGCCTTCGCGGACGCCGTGCAGGCGTCACCCGATCTCGCTGTTGCCTGGCTCAACCTCGGGCTCTTGCATCGTGAACGTGGAGACACCGGCGAGGCCCGGGCGGCCTTCGAGCGTGCCGCCGCTCTCCCCGGCCCCTGGCAGAACCGGGCACAGGAGGCTCTCGCAGACCTGATGAGACAGATCGGATGACACGGAGCTGATCGAGAGAGACTTGCCATGACCTACGACATCGTGCTCAAGCGCATCTACCAGTCGGTCGACGACGAGGACGGCGCGCGAGTGCTGGTCGACCGCCTCTGGCCGCGCGGCAAGCGCCGCGAGGGGCTCGCCCTCACCGACTGGTACCGGGACGCCTCCCCCTCGCCGGCCCTGCGCCGGCAGTATCACCAGCAGGCGATCAGCGCGGAGGTGTTCGCCGCCCGCTACCGGGGAGAACTGCGAGACGCGCCGGAGAGCCTGGTGCCGCTGATGCGCCACGCCCGCCAGGGGCGGCTCACTCTGCTCTCGGCGACGAGAGACCTCGCGAGTTCTCATCTGCCGATTCTGCGCGAGGCGATCCTGCAGGGACTCCATGACGAGGACGCCCAGGACCTCGAGCCGGCCTCGCCGCCCTGTCTGGCCCATCGATTCAGGGATGGGCAGGCCCCCGAGGCATAGCGCGTCCAGCTCCTGCTCAACTGCGGCACCACAAAAAGGCTCAAGGGCGGCAACGCCCTTGAGCCTTTTGCGTGATGGCGGTCGCCTGCGCCGTTAACGGCGCGTCGCGTCGTACCCCAGGTCGGCCCCGCGGCTCTCGTCGCTGCGGCGACGGGCGCTGCCGCGCTTGCGGTTCTCCTCCTCGCAGACCTCGTCCTTGCCGCCACAGACGTCGCACCCCTCCTTGAGTCCGAGCTGATTGAGGCCGCCACAGGTGCCGGCGATGGGCTTGCGCCCCATGATCACACCGATGGCCATGGCGGCGACGATGAGCAGCATGAAGGCGAGTACCACCAGGAACAGGGTCATGTCGTATCTCCTCGAGAGCGAAAAAGGCTTGGCGTCACGCCGTGTGACAGCGTGGGACCGTGTGAGGTCCATGGCGTCGACGTTCTGGTGCCTGAGATGACGACCGAGGGCGATCGTCATGTCGGGCGGCAGAAGCGGGAGCATCGATCGGGGAACGCCGCCCCGATGCAAAGGGGCCGGCCTCTCGGCCGGCCCGGGGTGCCGCGTGTCGCTCGAGATCAGCCGCCGAAGTCATCCAGCAGGATGTTCTCGGGCTCGACGCCCATGTCCACCAGCAGCTTGATCACGGAGGCGTTCATCATGGGCGGCCCGCACATGTAGTACTCGCAATCCTCGGGGGCCGGGTGGTCCTTGAGGTAGTTCTCGTAGAGGACGTTGTGGATGAAGCCGGTCGGCCCCTCCCAGTTGTCCTCGGGCTGCGGGTCGGAGAGCGCCAGGTGCCACTCGAAGTTGGGGAACTCCTCGGCCAGCTGGTCGTACTCCTCGTTGTAGAAGGTCTCGCGCCAGGAGCGCGCACCGTACCAGAACGAGATCTTGCGATCGGTCTTGATCCGCTTGAGCTGGTCGAAGATGTGGCTGCGCATCGGCGCCATACCGGCACCGCCGCCGATGAAGATCATCTCGGCATCGGTGTCCTTGGCGAAGAACTCGCCGAAGGGCCCCATCACGGTGACCTTGTCACCCGGCTTCAGGGAGAAGACGTAGGTGGACATCAGGCCCGGCGGATGGTTGGAGTTGGGCGGCGGCGTGGCGATGCGGATGTTGAACTTGAGGATACCCTTCTCTTCCGGGTAGTTCGCCATGGAGTAGGCGCGGATGATCTCCTCGTTGTTCTTGTGGGAGATGTTGAACAGGCCGAACTTCTCCCAGTCGCCCCGGTACTCCTCCTCGATATCGAAGTCGGAGAACTTGATGTCGTAGGGCGGCGCCACCAGCTGCACGTAGCCGCCGGCGCGGAAGCCCACTTCCTCGCCCTCGGGGAGCTTCAGGTTGAGCTCCTTGATGAAGGTCGCCACATTGGGGTTCTCGATGACCTCGCATTCCCACTTCTGGACGCCGAAGACCTCTTCCGGGACCTCGATCTTCATGTCCTGCTTCACGGGCACCTGGCAGGAGAGGCGCCAGCCGTCCTTCTTCTCGCGCAGGGTGAAGTGCGACTCCTCGGTGGGCAGGATGGAGCCACCACCCTCCTCGACCCGACACTTGCACTGGGCACAGGAGCCGCCGCCGCCGCAGGCGGAGGAGAGGAAGATGCCGTTGGCTGCCAGGGTATTGAGCAGCTTGCCGCCGGCCTGGGTGGTCAGGGTGTGCTGGGGATCACCGTTGACCTCGATGGTCACGTCCCCGGTACTGACGAGCTTGCTGCGTGCGGCCAGGATCACCGCGGTCAGACCGATGATGATCACGGTGAACATGACCACACCGAGCAAGATGACTGTTGTATCAACCATGTCGGTTTCCTATTGCTTGCGTTGCCTGGTCACCGGCGGCGCGGACGCCGCCGGAAGAACCCGAGCCGTCTCAGAGCTGGATGCCGGAGAAGGACATGAAGCCCAGCGACATCAGGCCCACCGTGATGAAGGTGATGCCCAGCCCCTGAAGCGAGGCCGGCACGTCACTGTACTTGAGCTTCTCACGGATCCCGGCCAGGGCCGTGATCGCCAGAGCCCAGCCGGTACCCGCTCCCAGGCCGTAAACCACGGATTCGCCGAAGTTGTAGCTACGCTCGACCATGAACAGCACGCCACCGAGGATGGCGCAGTTCACGGTGATCAGCGGCAGGAAGACGCCCAGGGCGTTGTAGAGCGCCGGCACGTACTTGTCGAGG
>JAWWBV010000296.1:0-4118 GCA_033720795.1 Halomonas sp.
CACCTTGCCGGTCTGGGGCAGCTTGGTGACGTCGATCACCTGGGCGTTGGAGAGCTTGCCCTCGATCTCCTGGATGCGCCCCTCGATGAAGCCCTGCTGCTCACGAGCCGCATGGTACTCGGCGTTCTCCTTCAGGTCGCCATGCTCGCGAGCCTCGGCGATGGCGGCAATCACCGTGGGACGCGCCTCCCCCTTCAGCTGCTCGAGCTCCTTGCGAAGCCGCTGCTCACCGGCGACGGTCATCGGGACCTTGTTCATTGCGTAGCTCCTGCATGCAGTTCCTGTAGCCGCCGCACGGTGATGGCATTGCCGTACTCGAGCGCCAGGCACACGGCGTTGGCTCCTGCCAGGGTGGTGGCATAGGGAACCTTGCGAGCGAGTGCGGTGCGACGGATCACCGAGGAGTCGTTGATGGCCTGGCGGCCCTCGGTGGTGTTGACGATATAGGCGACCTCGTCGTTCTTGAGCAGATCGACGATATGGGGACGGCCTTCATAGACCTTGTTGACGATCTCTACCGGCAGGTCGGTGCCCTCGAGGGCCTTCGCCGTGCCACGGGTCGCGCAGAGTGTGAACCCCAAGGTTACCAGAGAACGGGCCACCTCGATAACTCCCGCCTTGTCCGGATCGCGCACGGAGAGAAACGCCTTGCGCTCGCCCTCGAGCCGCGGGATCGCCTCGCCGGCGCCCAGCTGCGCCTTGTAGAAGGCCTCGGCGAAGGTGTCGCCCGAGCCCATGACCTCACCGGTGGACTTCATCTCCGGCGACAGGATCGGATCGACCCCCGGGAACTTGTTGAACGGGAAGACCGCCTCCTTGACGCTGTAGAAGTGCGGCACGATCTCGCGCTCGAAGCCCTGCTCGGCCAGGGTCTGGCCGGCCATGCAGCGCGCCGCGATCTGGGCCAGGGAGGTGCCGATGCACTTGGAGACGAAGGGCACGGTGCGCGAGGCCCGCGGGTTGACCTCGATGACGTAGATCTCGCCGTCCTGCCAGGCCAGCTGGACGTTCATCAGGCCCTTGACGCCGAGCTCCACGGCCATCTGCTTGACCTGCTCGCGCATCGCGTCCTGCACCTCGGCGGGCAGCGAATAGGGCGGCAGCGCACAGGCCGAGTCGCCGGAGTGCACGCCGGCCTGCTCGATGTGCTGCATGATGCCGCCGATCACCACCTGCTGGCCGTCGCTGACCGCGTCGATGTCGATCTCGATGGCGGCGTTGAGGAAGTGGTCGAGCAGCACCGGCGAGTCGTTGGAGACCTTCACCGCGTGGGTCATGTAGTTCTCGAGCTCGGAGGCGTCGTAGACGATCTCCATGGCCCGGCCGCCGAGCACGTAGCTCGGGCGCACCACCAGCGGGTAGCCGATCGCCTCGGCCTTGGCGAAGGCCTCGTCGAAGCTGCGCGCGGTGGCGTTGGGCGGCTGCTTGAGGCCCAGCTTGTCGATCATCTGCTGGAAGCGCTCGCGATCCTCGGCGCGGTCGATGGCGTCCGGGGTGGTGCCGATGATCGGCACGCCGGCGGCCTCGAGCTCGCGGGCCAGCTTGAGCGGGGTCTGGCCGCCGAACTGCACGATCACCCCGACCGGCTGCTCCTTGTCGGCGATCTCCAGCACGTCCTCCAGGGTCACCGGCTCGAAGTAGAGGCGGTCCGAGGTGTCGTAGTCGGTGGAGACGGTCTCCGGGTTGCAGTTGACCATGATGGTCTCATAGCCGTCGTCGTGCATGGCGAAGGCGGCGTGGACGCAGCAGTAGTCGAACTCGATGCCCTGGCCGATGCGGTTGGGCCCGCCGCCGAGCACCATGATCTTCTGGCGGTCGGAGACCTCCGCCTCGCACTCCTCCTCGTAGGTGGAGTACATGTAGGCGGTGTCGGAGGCGAACTCCGCGGCGCAGGTGTCGACGCGCTTGTAGACCGGGCGGATGCCGGCGGCCTGGCGCGTCTTGCGGAACTCCTTCTCGGCGACGCCCAGCAGGCGCGCCAGGCGGGCGTCACTGAAGCCCTTGCGCTTGAGCTGGTAGAGCTCACGCGGGGTGAACTCGGAGAGCGAGCGCGTGGCCACCTCGGCCTCGAGGCGGACCAGCTCCTCGATCTGCACCAGGAACCAGCGATCGATGTTGGTCAGCGCGAAGATCTCCTCGACGCTCATCCCGGCGCGCATGGCGTCGGCGACGAAGAAGATGCGCTCGGCACCGGCGGCCTGCAGCTCGCCCTTGCTGTGCGCCAGGGCCTCGTCGGTGAAGGTCGTGACCTTGGGGTCGAGGCCGTCGTTGCCGGTCTCCATGCCGCGCAGCGCCTTCTGCAGCGACTCCTGGAAGGTCCGGCCGATGGCCATCACCTCGCCCACCGACTTCATCTGGGTGGTCAGGCGATCGTTGGCCTGGGGGAACTTCTCGAAGGTGAAGCGCGGGATCTTGGTGACCACGTAGTCGATGGCCGGCTCGAAGGAGGCCGGGGTGCGCCCGCCGGTGATGTCGTTCTGCAGCTCGTCCAGGGTGTAGCCCACGGCCAGCTTGGCGGCGATCTTGGCGATCGGGAAGCCGGTCGCCTTGGAGGCCAGCGCCGAGGAGCGCGACACCCGCGGATTCATCTCGATGACCACCATGCGCCCGGTCTGCGGATCCATGCCGAACTGCACGTTGGAGCCGCCGGTCTCGACGCCGATCTCGCGCAGCACCGCCAGGGAGGCGTCGCGCATGATCTGGTATTCCTTGTCGGTCAGCGTCTGGGCCGGGGCCACGGTGATGGAGTCGCCGGTGTGCACGCCCATGGGATCGAAGTTCTCGATGGCGCAGACGATGATGCAGTTGTCGTGCCTGTCGCGCACGACCTCCATCTCGTACTCCTTCCAGCCGAGCAGCGACTCGTCGATCAGCAGCTCATGGTTGTTGGAGAGCTCGAAGCCGCGCTGGCAGATCTCGTCGAACTCCTCCTTGTTGTAGGCCACGCCGCCGCCGGAGCCGCCCATGGTGTAGGAGGGGCGGATGATGGTCGGGAAGCCCAGCTCGGCCTGGATCTCCCAGGCCTCCTGCATGCTGTGGGCCACCTTGGCCTTGGGGCACTCCAGGCCGATGTTCTTCATCGCCTTGTCGAAGAGGTCACGATCCTCGGCCTTGTTGATGGCATCGGCGTTGGCGCCGATCATCTCCACGCCGTACTTCGCCAGCACGCCGTGCTTGTCGAGGTCCAGGGCGCAGTTGAGCGCGGTCTGGCCGCCCATGGTGGGCAGCACGGCATCGGGCCGCTCGGCCTCGATGATCTTCTCCACCGTCTGCCAGGTGATCGGCTCGATGTAGGTGGCGTCGGCCATCACCGGGTCGGTCATGATGGTCGCGGGGTTGGAGTTGACCAGGATGACCCGGTAGCCCTCCTCGCGCAGCGCCTTGCAGGCCTGGGCGCCGGAGTAGTCGAATTCGCAGGCCTGGCCGATGACGATGGGGCCAGCACCAATGATCAGGATGCTCTTGATGTCGGTACGCTTGGGCATGACGGTTTCCGCGGCTAATCGATGAATGACGGTCTGATGTAGGGCGATTCGCGCCTAGCGGCGTTCCTTCATCATGGTGACGAAACGGTCGAACAGCGGCGACACGTCACGCGGCCCCGGGCTCGCCTCGGGGTGGCCCTGGAAGCTGAAGGCCGGGCGGTCGGTGCGCTCGATGCCCTGCAGGGTGCCGTCGAACAGCGAACGGTGGGTGGCGCGCAGGGTGGCCGGCAGGCTCGCCTCGTCGGCGGCGAAGCCGTGGTTCTGGCTGGTGATCATCACCTTGCCGGTGTCGAGGTCCTGCACCGGGTGGTTGGCGCCGTGGTGGCCGTGGCCCATCTTCACCGTGGCGGCACCGCTGGCCAGCGCCAGCAGCTGGTGGCCCAGGCAGATGCCGAACAGCGGGATCTCGGTCTCGAGGAAGGTCTCGATGGCCGCGATCGCGTAGTCGCAGGGCTCGGGGTCGCCGGGGCCGTTGGAGAGGAAGATGCCGTCCGGGGCCATCGCCAGCACCTCGTCGGCCGGGGTCTGGGCCGGCACCACGGTCAGCCGGCAGCCGCGGGAGGCGAGCATGCGCAGGATGTTGCGCTTGGCGCCGAAGTCGTAGGCGACCACGTGGTAGGGGCGCTCCGCGGC
>JAWWBV010000297.1:0-4070 GCA_033720795.1 Halomonas sp.
GACCACCTCGCTGGCCACGCCCTTCTCCTTCAGGCGCACCGCCTCTTCCACGGCGATCTCGCAGAAGGGGTTCATGGCCATCTTGACGTTGGTGAGGTCGACGTCGGAGTGGTCCGGCTTGACCCGGATCTTGACGTTGTAGTCAAGCACGCGCTTGACCGCGACGAGGATCTTCATGGGTGCTCTCTCCTGTCGGTTGTTGTCATCTGGCTCAGCAGAAGGCCTGGATACCGGTCTGGGCGCGACCGAGGATCAGGGCGTGGACGTCATGGGTGCCCTCGTAGGTGTTGACCACCTCGAGGTTGACCAGGTGGCGCGCCACCCCGAATTCGTCGCTGATGCCGTTGCCGCCCAGCATGTCACGGGCCAGGCGGGCGATATCCAGGGCATGGCCGCAGCTGTTGCGCTTCATGATCGAGGTGATCTCTGACGCGGCGGTGCCCTCGTCCTTCATCCGGCCCAGGCGCAGGCAGCCCTGCAGGGCCAGGCAGATATCGGTCTGCATGTCGGCCAGCTTCTTCTGGATCAGCTGGTTGGCGGCGAGCGGGCGGCCGAACTGCTGGCGGTCCAGGGTGTACTGGCGCGCGGTGTGCCAGCAGTCCTCGGCGGCGCCGAGCGCGCCCCAACTGATGCCGTAACGGGCCGAGTTGAGGCAGGTGAAGGGGCCCTTGAGGCCGCGCACCTCGGGAAACAGGTTCTCCTCGGGCACGAAGACGTCGTCCATGACGACCTCGCCGGTGATCGAGGCGCGCAGGCCGACCTTGCCGTGGATCGCCGGGGCGGAGAGGCCCTCCCAGCCCTTCTCGAGCACGAAGCCGCGGATGTTGCCCTCGTCGTCCTTGGCCCACACCACGAAGACGTCGGCGATGGGGCTGTTGGTGATCCAGGTCTTGTTGCCGGTGAGCCGGTAGCCGCCCTCGACCTTGCGGGCACGGGACACCATGGAGCCGGGGTCGGAGCCATGATTGGGCTCGGTGAGGCCGAAGCAGCCGATCCACTCGCCGCTGGCCAGTTTGGGCAGGTACTTCTGCTTGGTCGCTTCGGTGCCGAATTCGTTGATCGGCACCATCACCAGCGAGGACTGCACGCTCATCATCGAGCGGTAGCCGGAGTCGATGCGCTCGACTTCCCGGGCGATCAGGCCGTAGCAGACATAGTTGAGACCGCTGCCGCCATATTCCTCGGGGATGGTGGCGCCCAGCAGGCCGGTCTCGCCCATCTCGCGGAAGATGGCCGGGTCGGTCTGCTCATGACGAAAGGCTTCCAGCACGCGGGGGGCGAGCTTGTCGGCGGCAAACTGGGCGGCGCTCTGCTGCACCATGCGCTCTTCGTCGGTGAGCTGCTGATCGAGCAGCAGCGGATCCTGCCAATGGAAAGCGGGTTGATGGGACATATCGAAATTTCCTTTGCCTGTCGGTATGGCCTGTCGTGACACGCCATGCTGATTTTGTAATGCGAAACCTGATTTCATTTATCATCATGCTGAACGACTCAGACACCGTCAAGCCGCAATTGCCCTGCTTAAAAGCGCGCTAGCAGGAACCACACCGCCAACAGCGGCACGGCAAGACAGAGAAAGAGGCCATTCCAGCGATAACCGATCCGCAGCGACGAAACGCCCGTGAACCTGGACAGGATCAGCATCGAGATGGTCATGGGTGATGACATGAGCGCCAGCGTCCACCCCATCAGCAGGGAGACCGCGAGCACGGGCGGCGTCAAACCGTCGATGCCCAGGGTGGGCAGAATCCCGACCAGCAGGGTGACGCTGACGATGGGGTTGATGCCCACCTGCGCCAGCAGTGCCACCAGCAGCATGGCGACCACCGCGGTGCCGGCGCCCAGCGACGACAGGAAGCCGACGCTCTCCGCCAGAGAGGCCCCGTCCACCAATCCCACGCAGAGATGCCCCAGAAAGCCTGCCGCCCCCAGCACCACGATCTCGTTGGACGCCGGCGACACCAGCCGGGGAAATCCGCGATGCAGGGTCACGGCGGCAGCCGGCATCCCCGCCAACCCATGGCGACGGCACTGCCAGCAGAGCCACAGGAAAGCCCCCAGCGGCGCGCCCAACAGCACGGCCGTCGGCAAGGGCAGGTCGAGTCCCCAGGCGAGAACGAAGATCAATGCCACCAGCGAGAACAGCAGCAGGACGAAACGCGCCAGGGGCCGCAGCGAGGGAACCTCATGTGGCCTGGCCTGCTGCAGTCGTGGGCCGGTCACCCGGTCGACTCCCCAGCCGACCAGGAACAGCACCAGCGCCGCCCCCAGGGCGTAGGGCGCCAGCTCGATCCAGCTAAGCCCCTCCATGCTGGAGAGCACCACCGCCATGCCGATCCCCATGGGCGACACCAGTGGCGCCAGGGCAAAACCGCGCAGTAGCGCCAGCATCATGCGCCGTTGCCGGGCTTGCTGTACCCACTGACGACCCTGGGCCGCCGCCAGGGTATTGCTCTTCTCGATCATGGCGGCAAAGAGATTGAGCACGCCGATATTGAGAATGATGCCGAACAGCGCCGAGCCCAGTGACAGGATCGGATAACGCCGGCTGGGCGGCTGCAGCAGCATGGCATGCCCACAGCGCTTCACCAGCTGAGACCGGTAAGCGGGTAGCCGCAGCAGGCCCAGCGCCACCAGAAAGGTCGCGAAGAAGGCGAAACGTCCCGCCGCCTCGCGCAGCAGCGCCAGCGGAGCGGTGTGTTGCCACAGCGCGACCAGGCTCAGCATGATCGCCGTACCCAACAGGGTACGGGCCATGGTCGACAGCCCGCGCAGGGTGAGCAGGTAGCCCCCCAGGGCGACCATGGCCACCCACTGCGCCAGGAGGCTTGCGAACACCAGGTCGGCCAGGGTCGCCAGGGTCACGACCAGCAGCAGGGAAGCTCCCAGGCGCTCCCGGCTCACCGACCCTCTCCCTCCTCGGCCTCGCTACCTCGACGCCGACGGAAGGCCCCTTCGCCCATCGCCACGAGGTTGTCTTCGCTGTCGAAGACCCTACCGCTGGCCATGAAGGTACTGCGCCCTCCCCCTTCCAACCGGCCGATAGCGCGCAGCGTCTCTCCCTTGGCCGAGGCAACGAAGGTGGTGGTGAGCGACAGCGTCATCGCCTTGCGCAGCCGATCCGGCGCCTCGCAGTGCAAGCCCGAAAAGCTCATGGCCACATCCAGCAAGGTGCAGAGGACGCCTCCGTGCACTATCCCGCTGCGGTTGAGGTGGTGCGGCTCGACACCCAGCTCGAGCGTCACCCGATCCGGCTCCCAGTCGACGACGCGAATGCCCAGGAAGTCCTGGAAACCCACCATCCGCCATGACAACGGCAAGGCATCACTCATGACGGTTCCCCCCCTTGCGCCATGTCGCGAAGCCGCCCCTTGAGGATCTTGCCGCTCGCCGTCGCGGGCAGGCTGTCCATCAGCACGATCCGGGTGGGCCGCTTGTAGGGTGCCAGACGCTCGGCAATGAACGCCCGGAGCGCCGCTTCCTCCAGGTTCGCGCCCGGCTCGCACTGTACGAAGGCCACCACCTCCTCATTGCCGGCTACCTGGCGCCCCACCACGGCTGACAGCGTCACGTCGGGATGCTCGTTGATCACCGCCTCCACATCCGGCGGATAGATATTGAACCCGGAGCGGATGATCAGCTCCTTGCTGCGCCCCACGATATACAGCTGGTCGTCCTCGTCGAAGCGCGCGATGTCACCGGTATTGAGCCAGCCGTCGTCGGTCAGGCAGGCCCGTGTGGCCTCGGGCTGGCGGAAGTACCCCTTCATCACGTTGGGGCCGCGTACCCAGAGCTCGCCCACCTCGTCACCGTCTGCAGGGGCATCATCGCTCGTGTCCAATGGCTCGAGGCGATACTCGAGCAGCGGCAGGGTACGCCCCACGGTATTGGTGGCATGGCGATCGTCGATACGGGTCTGACTGATGGTCGGGCTGGCCTCGGTCAGCCCGTAGCCGTTGTGCAGGGTCAGGCCGAAGACCGCCTCGACCCGGCGCTTGATGTCGCTGTCCAGCGGCGAGCCGCCGGCCGAGATATAGATCAGCGCCGGCGCCTCTAGCCTCTCGCCCTCC
>JAWWBV010000298.1:0-4059 GCA_033720795.1 Halomonas sp.
CCGGCGTCCACGAGGCGCTGGCGCCGATCCTCTACACCGTGCCGCTGCAGCTGCTCAGCTATCACGTGGCGGTGCTCAAGGGCACCGACGTCGATCAGCCGCGCAACCTCGCCAAGTCCGTCACCGTGGAGTGACGATGTCGCCGCCGCGCCTGCATCTGGGCCTGCCGATGTGGGCCAACCCCGACTGGCGTGGCGGCCTCTACCCGCCCCACGGCGGCGATGACTGGCTGTCCGACTACGCCCGGGTGTTCTCCACCGTGGAGGGCAATACCACCTTCTACAGCGGAGCGCCGCGGCCCTCGACGGTGGCCGCCTGGGCGCGGCAGGCGCCTCCCTCCTTCCGCTTCTGCTTCAAGCTGCCGGGGAGCCTGACCCACGAGAAGCGCCTGGAGGGCATCGAGGCCGACCTCGAGGCCTTCTTCGAGGCGCTGTCGCCGCTTCACGATCGGCTCGGGCCGACCATGGTGCAGCTGCCCCGGGATGTCGGTCCCGAGGCGCTGCCCCGGCTCGAGGCGCTGCTCGAGCGCTGGCCGGCGGGCCTGCCATGTGCCGTCGAGGTCCGCCATCCGGAATTCTTCCACAAGGGGAGCGCCGAGGCGGCCCTCAACAGGTTGTTGATAACTTTCGGGGCCGATCGGGTGATGCTCGATGTGCGACCGCTCTTCGCCACGTCTTCCGAGGGCAAGGCGGGCCTGGCTCGCGCCCAGGCCGACAAGCCACGACTCCCATTACACGTGCTTTCCACGGGAAACTTCCCGCTGGTGCGCTTCATCGGCCACCTCGATGACGCCATCAGCGAACACGTTTTCACGCCCTGGATCGAGCGTCTCTGCCTGTGGATAAAACAGGGGAAAAGCCCTTTCCTGCTTGTGCATACGCCGGATAACCGCCGGGCGCCCGACCTCGCGCGACGCCTCCATGAGCGGCTCGCCGAGCGCATGTCACTTCCGCCCCTGGAGGCCTTCGCCGGAGCGTCCCAGGCGGCACTGTTCTGACCCCTCCTGCCCGGTGCCGGAAGTCACCGGTGGTTTTGCCTCGATGACTGGTCAACAAGCGTCTGATCGGATACTTTTACGGGTCGATCGTCACTTGCCATCGGATCTTGTGGGGTTTCGTACGTATCCCGTGTGATTCCTCGCCGTGATCCATCATGAGGTGTCCGCGGCTCACCTCGCGAAGGTCCCGCGGAAGTTGTACCGGCAGCGATCCTGTCTGGCATCCGTAATGCCCTTGAAAGCGGCATCCCGTGATCCGGGATGACGTGGACGTGGCGACTACAACCACAACGCCGTCATCGCATCCGATCGATCGATGACGACACGTACCATCAGGGTGATTTATGTCTACCAAGCAACACGCACACTGGTCTTCCCGACTGACCTTCATACTCGCCGCCACCGGTTCCGCCGTCGGCCTGGGTAATATCTGGAAGTTCCCCTACATGGTGGGCGACAGCGGCGGTGCCGCCTTCGTGCTCATCTATCTGCTCTGTATCGGCCTGGTCGGCCTGCCGATCCTGGTGGCCGAATGGCTGGTGGGCCGTCGAGGCCAGAAGAACCCGGCCAACGCCATGGCCGACCTGGCCACGTCGGCCGGGGCCTCCCGCGGCTGGATGATCGTCGGCATCAGCGGCATCCTCGGGGCCTTTTTGATCCTCTCCTTCTACAGCGTGATCGGCGGCTGGTCGCTCTACTACACCCTGAGCTCCGTCACCGGGGCCTTCAGCGGTCAGGACGCCGACGGCATCGGGGCGCTGTTCAGCGGCATGCTGGCGAGCCCCGGCCTGCTGCTGGCGGGACACTCGGTGTTCATGCTGCTGGTGATAGGTATCGTCGCCCGGGGCGTGACCAAGGGCCTCGAGGGTGCCGTGCGCAGCCTGATGCCGGCGCTGGGCGTGCTGCTGGTGGTACTGGTGGGCTACGGCATGACCACCGGCTACTTCGGCGAGGCCTTGAGCTTCATGTTCAACCCCGAC
Organism: Halomonas sp.; assembly: GCA_033720795.1. Lineage (GTDB taxonomy): Bacteria > Pseudomonadota > Gammaproteobacteria > Pseudomonadales > Halomonadaceae > Halomonas. The sequence continues at coordinate 1,978 of JAWWBV010000298.1, forward strand.
TTCGCGAAGGTGGACGGCGGCGTGGTCCTGGCGGCCATGGGGCAGGCCTTCTTCACGCTGTCGCTGGGCATGGGCATCATGATGGCCTATGGCTCCTACCTGAACGAGGAGATCAACCTGCTCAAGACCGCACGGACCGTGATCATCCTCGATACCCTGGTGGCGCTGGTCTCCGGCCTGGCGATCTTCCCCATCGTCTTCGCCAACGGCCTGGATCTCAGCTCCGGCCCGGGACTGATCTTCGTCACCCTGCCGCTGGCCTTCGGCAACATGGGCGGCGGCGTCCTCCTCGGCCTGATGTTCTTCCTGCTGCTCACCTTCGCGGCCCTGACCTCGGCGATCTCGCTGCTCGAGCCGGTGGTGGAGTTCGTCGAGGAGCGCACCCCGCTGTCGCGCTTCGCCTCCACCCTGGTGGCCGGGGCGGCGACCTGGGCGCTCGGCATCGCCGCGCTGCTGGCGTTCAACGTCTGGGATGGGGTGCTGATCTTCGGCCTGAACATCTTCGACCTGCTCGATACCGTGACCAGCAAGTTCCTGCTGCCGCTGACCGGCCTGCTGGCGATCGTCTTCGTCGCCTGGGTGCTGGATCGCGAGGGCGTGCGCCGGGAACTGGGTCTCGGCGAGACCGGCGCGAAGGTGTGGACCGTGATCTCCCGTTTCATCGCGCCCATCGGCGTGATCGCGGTGTTCGTCTCCAGCCTCTGAGCATGACTCGCCGGCTCGCGCCGGCGCGTCACGTCTCCCACGAGCCCCGCCCTGCGGGGCTCGTTGCGTGAGGGGGAGATGCGCCGCGCTTGGCGGTCAGTGCATCTCGTCTTCCACCAGCGCCTCCTCGGGGAGCGGGGCGATCTCCTGGGACAGGCGCTTGAATTCGTTGTGCAGCTCGATGCCGCGGCGGGCGCGCAGGTTGCGCTGGGCGGCGGTGCGTGACCGCTGCTCGTGCTCGACGACTTCCATGCTCATGAAGATGTCGAGGAGTTCACTCTTGAGGGAGGATAACCGTTCGACATTACGCATGATCGACTCTCCTGAAAGATTCGCGACGATGCATGTCTTACTATATCGCACTTGACAGAATGATGAAGGCGCATGTTGTAAATGCACAACGCGCCGTCAACGCAGCGCGCTGCGACTGTCGCCGGCCTTCGTGCCCCAGGGGTGCGCATCGCCCCTCGGCTTGGGGCATACTGTGATCATGAAACCGCCCATCGTTTTGCCGCCTCGCCGTGAGGCGGCTCGCCAGCAAGGAGCCCCCGCGTGAGCCGTGCCCTGTTCGATGAGATGAGACGTCGCATGGAGCACTTTCGCCGCTCCGAGCAGAAGGTTGCGCGCTTCGTGCTGCGCAATCCCGAGGAAGTGATCCACATGCGCATCGTCGACCTGGCCACCGAGGCCAAGGTCAGCGAGCCCACCGTGGTGCGCTTCTGTCGCGCCCTGGGCTGCAACGGCTTCCAGGACTTCAAGCTCCAGCTGGCGCAGATGCTGGCCTCCGGCAGCCAGTTCGCCCAGTTCTCGATGAACGACAGCGATTCGGTAGCTGAATTTTCCCACAGCATCTTCGACTCCACCGTGGGCACCCTGCTGTCGGTGCGCGACCGGCTCGATAACGAGGCGCTGAACCAGGCCATCAACGCCCTGGCCATGGCCAATCGGGTGGAGTTCTACGGCTTCGGCGCCTCGGGGGCCGTGGCCGCCGATGCCCAGCACAAGTTCTTCCGCCTGCAGATCTCCACCGCCGCCTACACCGACCCGCACATGCAGAACATGTCGGCGGTGACCTTGAAGGAGGGCGACGTGGTGGTGGCCATCTCCCAGACCGGCCGCACCCGGGCGCTGGTGGCCAGCGTGCGCCTGGCGCGCGAGGCCGGAGCGACGGTGATCGGGCTCTGCCCCAGCGGCTCGCCGCTCGCCGAGGAGGTCACCCTGCCGCTCTACATCGATGTCCACGAGGACACCGAGATCTACACCCCCATGAGCTCGCGCATCGCCCACCTGGTGCTGGTCGACGTGCTGGCGGTGGGCGTGGCCAAGACGCGTGGCCCCAGGCTCGCCGAGCAGCTGCGCGAGGTGAAGAAGAGCCTC
>JAWWBV010000299.1:0-4037 GCA_033720795.1 Halomonas sp.
CACGCCCTGGGTGACCACCTCGAGGCGGGTCCTCGGCCCCACCCGGCTCTCGCCGCGCATGCGATAGCCCACCGTCTCGCCGACCCGCTCGCCCAGCGATTCGGCCATGAAGCCGGCGGCGAGGCGCGCCGCCACCCGCCGCGGCTCCAGCAGCAAGAGCCGGCCCCCACGACACCAGTCGGCGTCGAGCAGTGCCAGCGGCACCCGGGTGGTCTTGCCGGCGCCGGGCTCGGCGACCAGCAGCGCCCGCGACCGGGCGGCCAGGGCGGCCTGTATCTCGTCCAGTCGCGCCTCGATGGGCAGGGCATCAGGGGAAGGGGGGTCAACGCGGTTCATGCAGTCACTCTGGTATACCGCCCGCCCCCGGGCCTCTGGCCTTCGCGGGGCGACGGGCGTCGTTGAAAGTCGAGTCGTGCGGCCGGCTTGCGGGCGTCCGCCGCCGGGTCTAGCCTGGCTCCTGGCAACTTGACCGATAGGTCAGGAAGTGTCAGCGTCGAATTCCCGTACACAACAACAATAGGTTCCGGTATGCAACCAAGTTCCACGACCCGCGCCGACGGGCGCGCTCCCTCGGCCTCCGGCGACGGCCTGTCGCGCCTCGACCGCTGGTTCGGCGTCAGCCGCCGCGGCTCGACGCTGAAGACCGAGATACTCGCCGGCATCGCCACCTTCCTGGCCGGCATGTACATCATCGTGGTCAACCCGGCGGTGCTCTCGGACGCCGGCATCCCTTTCTCCGCGGCCCTCTCGGCCACGGTGCTGATCAGCTTCATGAGCAGCCTGGCCATGGGGCTCTATGCCCGCAACCCGATCCTGGTGGCGCCGGGCATGGGCATGAACGCGCTCTTCACCTACACCCTGGTGCTGGGCGCCGGCCTCTCCTGGGAGGTGGCGCTGGGCTGCGTCTTCTGGTCCGGGGTGATGTTCGCGGTGCTGGCGATGTTCAACGTGCGCCGCGCGATCATCGAGGCGATCCCGCTGTCGCTGCGTTACGCCATCACCTGCGGCATCGGGCTCTTCATCACCTTCATCGGCCTGCAGAACGCGAACTTCATCGTCGGCAGCGACGCCACCCTGGTGACCCTCGGCCACATGGACGCGAGCCTCGCCACCTTCTTCCTCGGCCTGGTCGCCACCGGCGTGTTCGTGATCCTGCGCTTCAACGGCGCCCTGATCATGGGCATCGCCCTGACCACCCTGCTCGCCGCCCCCATGGGCCGGCTGTGGGGCGAGGAGGTGATGGTGGCCTGGAACGGCCTGGCCGCCTGGCCCGACTTCGGCGCGGTGATGCGGGTCGACATCCTCGGCGCCCTCAAGGTCGCCTACCTGCCGTTCATCTTCGTGATGCTGTTCACCAACTTCTTCGATGCGCTCTCCTGCTTCATGGCGCTCTCGGAGTCGGCGGACCTCAAGGACAAGGACGGCAACCCACGCAACCTCAAGCGCTCGATGACGGTGGACGCCTTCGCCTCGATGATCGCCGCGCCGCTCGGCACCAGCGCCGCCCAGACCTTCATCGAGTCCGGCGCCGGCGTCGCCCAGGGCGGACGCACGGGCCTGGTGGCCGTGGTCATCGCCCTGCTCTTCCTGCCCTTCCTGTTCCTCTCGCCGCTGCTGTCGCTGGTGCCCGGCATCGCCACCGCCCCGGCCCTGGTGCTGGTGGGGCTCTTCATGATGGCGCCCATCGCCAAGATCGACTGGGCCCACTTCGATCAGGCGCTGCCGGCCTTCCTGGCGATCATCCTGATGCCGCTGACCTACTCGATCACCCTGGGCATCGCCTTCGGCTTCATGAGCTTCGTGCTGATCAAGGCCGCCACCGGGCGGATCGGCGAGATCAAGCCGGCGATGTGGGTCTCCGCGGCGCTATCGGTGCTGATGCTGCTCACCGCCCAGTGAGCGAGACCGGGTCCTCGCCGCGGGCCGCGGGGTGCTTCACCCCGCAGCCCTTGATCACCACCCGAGTTAAAAAGGCGGTGATCTGCTCCAGATCGTCGTCGTCGAGGGCCTCGCGGCCGGTGATGCCCAGCACCTGGGCCTCGAAGTCGGCGTAGTGCTGGGTGGAGGACCAGATCAGAAAGATCAGCCACACCGGGTCGACCGGGTCCATCAGGCCCCGGTCGGCCCACTCGCGAAACACCGCCGCGCGGCTCTGCACCCAGTCGCGCAGCTCACCGCGGAGGTACTCCTGGAGGAAGGGCGCGCCGCCGAGGATCTCGCTGGCGAAGAGCCGCGAGCCCTCCGGGTGGCGGCGCGACATCTGCATCTTGGAGCGGATGAAGGCGGCGAGCACCTCGGCCGGATCGTCCTCGGCGGAGATATCGTCGAGCATGGCGTTCCAGCGCTCCATCATCCGCTCCAGCAGGCGGACATAGAGGGTGCGCTTGCTGCCCATGTAGTAGAGGACGTTGGACTTCGGCAGGCCCGCCGCCTCGGCGATCGCCTGGAGGCTCGCGCCCCGGTAGCCGTGCCGGGCGAAGACCCGCTCCGCCGCCGCCAGGATCGCCTGCTCGTTGCGCCGGCGGATGGCGCCGCCTTCCTGCTCGCTGGGGTGTTCTGCCTTGGCCATGGGCCCTCGCTGCTGTCGACCGGGACGTGTCGGCCCTGAGCTTGCCTGAGAGGCGCCCACCAGGCAATTCGCGCCGTCTCTGGACGAAAAGTGTCGGCGGAACTTGTCAAAGCTGACCATATGGTCAAGAATCAAGGTATTCCCTGATGTTTCGGCCATGACAACCACAACGGAGCCGACCATGATCGACTTCCACCTCAACGGCCGGCGCCAGCGCTGTGCCGATGTGCGCGCCGACGAGAGCGTGCTCGAACTGCTGCGCACGACCCTCGGCCAGACCGGCACCAAGGAGGGCTGCGCCTCCGGCGACTGCGGGGCCTGCACCGTGGCCATCGGCGAGCCGGACGCCGGAGGCGAGCTCGTCTATCGCAGTGCCAACGCCTGCATCACCCCGGCCCACCAGCTCCAGGGCTGCCACCTGGTGACCGTGGAGGGGCTGGCCGAGGGCGAGCGCCTGCACCCCGCCCAGGCGGCGATGGTCGACTGCCATGGCAGCCAGTGCGGCTTCTGCACGCCGGGCATCGTGATGTCGCTCTTCACCCTCTACGAGGAGCAGCGCCGAAATGGTAACGAGCCTCCCGCCCCGCTGACCCAAGCGCGCCTCGAGGCGGCCCTCGGCGGCAACCTCTGCCGCTGCACCGGCTACCGGCCGATCCGCGAGGCGGCGCTCGCCATGGGCGACTACCCGCCGGCCGACCCCGCCTGGCTCGCCGATGCCACCCTCGGCCAGCGCCTGGACGACCGGGCCGTCGCCGCCGAGACCGCCGAGACCGCCGAGACCGGCCACTACGCGGCGCCCCGGACCCTCGAGGCGCTGCGAAAGCTCAAGGCCGAACGGCCCCAGGCCCGGCTGGTCGCCGGCGCCACCGACCTGTGGCTCGAGACCACCCAGCAGCTCAAGGCGCTGGAGGATCTCATCGAGGTGCGCCGGGTCGCCGAGCTGAACGCCATCGAGGAAACCACCGAGGGCTGGTGGATCGGCGGCGCGGTGACCCTCGCCCGGCTGATGCCGCTGCTGGCCACGCCCTACCCGGCCTTCGAGCACCTGCTGCACCGCTTCGCCTCGTCCCAGATCCGCCACCGCGCGACGCTGGGCGGCAATATCGCCAACGCCTCACCGATCGGCGACACCCCGCCGGTGCTGCTGGCCCTCGACGCCCGGCTGCGCCTGGACGGCCCCCGGGGCGCGCGGGAGCTGCCGCTGGCCGACTTCTTCCTCGACTATCGGAAAACGGCGCTGGAAGCCGACGAGTTTATCGCCGCGATCTTCCTGCCCCGGCCCGTCGAGGATCAGAATCTCAAGGTATGGAAGCTCTCCAAGCGGCGCGAGGACGACATCTCGGCGGTGCTGGGCGCCTTCGCCTGGCGCCTGGAGGAGGGCGTGATGCGCGACGTCCACCTGGCCTTCGGCGGCATGGCGGCGATCCCGCGCCGCGCCCCGGCCGCCGAGGCCGCCCTGGAGGGGCGC
>JAWWBV010000300.1:0-4012 GCA_033720795.1 Halomonas sp.
CCCTCTGCGGAGCGCACCGGAAAGGCCCGGCCCAGCCCCTCCGCCAGCGGCTTGTAGCGCTGCCAGGCGCCCATGGCCAGCCAGGCCACCAGCAGCGCCGTCACGATCCAGGGCCACATGCAACGCCTCCCCTTCCCTCGGCCTTCCACGCCGTCTCTCCCTCGGCTGCTTCCCGGGCGCTGCCTGAGCACCATGACGCCCTCACCCGGCTTGCCGCCGAACGGGGCGACATTCCCGCCAGCATAGCGAGGGCACGTCGCCAACGCACCACGCACGGCGCCCGGCCGGGGCCGGGGCCGGGCGCAGCAGAGGGCGTGAAACGCCGCCTCAGCCCTGGCGCGATCGCCGACGACGTCGCACCAGGCGTGCCAGCGGGACCAGGGCGGCGAGCCCCAGGGTGCCGATCGCCAGCACCGCCAGCATCGCCGGGCTGCCGGTATGGGCATGGACGTCGGGGGCGCCGTGGCCCGAATGCGCCAGGGCCAGCGGGGTCGCGAGCAGGCTCACGGCGAGGACGGGGAAGGCTCGGAACGCGCGAAGGGTCATGGGCAGGTCTCCAGGCAGTGGCTTCATGAGTCGTGTGGACCGTGGATCAGGCGCTGGCGGCGTCGCGCCCGCCGGAAGGCGAGGCGATCGGGCGACGCTCGGGGAGCATGCCGCGCTCGAGGATGAAGGCGATGATCTCCTCCAGCCCCACGCCGTCGTAGAGGTTGGCGAAGACGAAGGGGCGCTCGCCGCGCATCGTGCGCGAGTCGCGCTCCATGACCGCCAGCGAGGCGTGGACCTGCTCGGCGATGTCGATCTTGTTGATGATCAAGAGATCCGACTTGGTGATGCCCGGCCCCCCCTTGCGCGGGATCTTGTCGCCGGCGGAAACGTCGATCACGTAGAGGGTCAGGTCGGAGAGCTCGGGACTGAAGGTCGCCGAGAGGTTGTCGCCCCCGGACTCCACCATCACCAGCTCGAGCCCCGGATGGCGCGCCTGGAGCTCGTCGATGGCGGCGAGGTTCATGGAGGCGTCCTCGCGGATCGCCGTGTGCGGGCAGCCGCCGGTCTCGACGCCGAGGATCCGGTCCGCCGCCAGGGCCTCGTGCCTGAGCAGGAAGTCGGCATCCTCGCGGGTGTAGATGTCATTGGTGACCACGGCGATGTCGTAGTGGTCGCGCAGGGCGCGGCAGAGCTGCTTGAGCAGGGCCGTCTTGCCGGAGCCCACCGGGCCGCCGACGCCGATTCGCAGGCAATGGGTCATGGATCCTCTCCTAGCTTCTTGAACCGTTAGCTTCTGAACAGTCGTGAGTACTGGGTCTCGTGCAGGGCGCTGGCCAGTGCCAGGCCCGGCAGCGCCGGCCCCAGGGCGTCGTCCTCGAGCGCCAGGGCCTCGTCCACCGCGGCCACCAGCGCCGGGCGCAGCCGTTCCACCAGGCGCTGCGCCGCGGTATGGCCAAGCGGCAGGGCCTTGCAGGCCACGGCGAGCTGGTTCTCCAGCCAGGCCCAGGCGAAGCCCAGCAGCGCCTGGCGCACCGGCACGCCCCGCACGTGGGCCGTCCAGGCGAAGACCGTCACGTAGCCGGGCTCGCCGGGCAGCGCCGGGGCCCCGTTCGCGGGGCCGCCGGGCAGCAGCGCGAGGCTCGAAAGCAGGCGCACCAGGGCGGCGCCCAGCCGACGATCCTCGGCGGCGAGCTCGGCGGTCTCGCGACTGGCCGCGAGCCAGGCGTCCCACTCGGCGACGGCCTCGCCGTCCGACGCCTGCCAGGCCCGGGCAAGGCGCGCCAGCGCCGGCAGCTCGCAGCGGGTCAGGCCGTCCTCGAGCACCCCCTCGAGCCACTCGCCGAGGCTCGCCTCGTCCGATACCCAGCCCAGCTCGAAGGCGCTCTCCAGCCCCTGGGAGAAGGCGAAGGCGCCGATGGGCAGCGCCGGGCTGACCAGCTGCAGCAGTCCCAGCAGCGCCAGGTCATCGTCCCGCGGCGCCGGGCCCTCAGTGGGCATGATCATGGGCGTGGCCGTGGTGGTGATCATGATCGTGCCTGGCGCGGCCCCGGGCGTGGTCATGGGAATAGGCCCCCGGCTCGGGGTCGAAGGGCGCCTGGTGATGCTCGAGGCGCGCCCCCAGCCGCTCGGCCAGGGCCTCGAGGACGTGGTCCGGCGGGAAGCGCACGAAGCCGCCCTGCTCGTCCTCCCCCAGCGCCAACTGCACGTGACGGTTGCCCAGGTGATAGGCGAGCCGCGCCAGCGGCAGGCCTGCCCCGGTGCGGGCGGTGACCACCGGCTCCACGGCGGCCCGGATGCGGACCACCTCGCCCCCCTCGGCGCGCAGGCCCTCGCCGTCGCGCAGCACCGGGCCACGGTCGAGGAACAGGCCAAGGGGGCGACCGGCATCGCTCTGTGCCTTGAGCCGGCCCAGCACGCGCTGATCAAAGGGCAGCGTCAGGGTGTCATTCGCCCGGCGCGCCTCGATGGGCCCCAGGCGTTCGATCAATCTCAGCATCGTTCTTTTCCTATTTCGAGCTTCGAGCCCGAAGACTATTAGCCGCGGCTGATCCGGCGATAGGTCCAGGCGGGGGCGCTGTGAATACTTCCTTGTACGCTACCGCTTCCTTCCCTGGAATCGGACCCCCGCTAGGACCCATCCCCGGCGCCGCTCACTTGGGTGGTCGCAACCCGTAGTCCGGCGCTTGGCACTCGGCGCTCAGAACAAGTGATAGCGCTGGGCGAGCGGCAGCTCGGTGGCGGGCTCGCAGGTCAAAAGCTCGCCATCGCAGCGCACCTCGTAGGTCTGCGGGTCCACCGACAGCGCCGGACAGGCGTCGTTGAGCTTCATGTCGGACTTGCGCACGCCGCGCACGTCCCGGCAGGCGCTGAGCGGACTGCGCAGGCCGAGCCGGTCGCCGACCCCGGCCGCCAGGGCCGCCTGGCTGACGAAGGTCAGGCGGGTCTGGCTCGCCGCCCGGCCGAAGGCGCCGAACATGGGACGGTAGTGGACCGGCTGGGGCGTGGGGATCGAGGCGTTGGGATCGCCCATGGGCGCCGCGGCGATCATGCCCCCCTTGAGGATCAGCGCCGGCTTGGTGCCGAAGAAGGCCGGCTTCCAGAGCACCAGGTCGGCCAGCTTGCCCACCTCGATGGAGCCCACTTCATGCGCGATCCCGTGGGTGATGGCGGGATTGATGGTGTACTTGGCGATGTAGCGCCTGGCGCGGACGTTGTCGGCCCCGCGCGCCTCGTCCTCCGGCAGCAGGCCGCGCTGCTGCTTCATCTTGTGGGCAGTCTGCCAGGTCCGGCAGACCACCTCGCCGACCCGCCCCATGGCCTGGGAGTCCGAGGCGATCATCGAGATCACCCCCAGGTCCTGGAGGATGTCCTCGGCCGCGATGGTCTCGCGGCGGATGCGCGAATCGGCGAAGGCCACGTCCTCGGGGATGTTGGGGTCGAGGTGGTGGCACACCATCAGCATGTCGAGGTGCTCGTCGATGGTGTTGACGGTATAAGGGCGCGTCGGGTTGGTCGAGGACGGCAGCACGTAGGGCTTCGAGCAGGCGGTGAGGATGTCCGGCGCATGGCCGCCCCCGGCCCCCTCGGTATGGTAGGTGTGGATGCCGCGCTCCTTGAAGGCGGCCAGGGTGTCCTCGACGAAGCCCGACTCGTTCAGGGTGTCGGTGTGGATCGCCACCTGGACGTCGTAGCGGTCGGCGACGCTCAGGCAGTTGTCGATGGCGGCCGGGGTGGTTCCCCAGTCCTCGTGGAGCTTGAGGCCCATGGCGCCCGCCTCGAGCTGGGCCTCCAGCGCCTCGGGAAGGCTGGCGTTGCCCTTGCCGAGCAGGCCGATGTTCATGGGCAGGTCGTCCACCGCCTGGAGCATCTTGCCGATATGCCACTCCCCGGGGGTGCAGGTGGTGGCGTTGGAGCCGGTGGCAGGCCCCGTGCCGCCGCCCAGCATGGTGGTGATGCCGCTCATCAGGGCCTCCTCCACCAGCTGCGGGCAGATGAAGTGGATGTGGGCATCGAGGCCGCCGGC
>JAWWBV010000301.1:0-4012 GCA_033720795.1 Halomonas sp.
GCGGCCTGCTCGCGGCACTGCTCGAGGATCGCCCGGTGCCCGCGGTGCACGCCATCGAAGTTGCCGATGGTGGCCACGCAGCCGCGATCCTCGTCGCGCAGGTTGTGCAGACCTCGAATCACTCGCATGGGCGTCATCACGCTGGAAAATAAAGTCATCGATTATAACGGACCAAGGGCCCCTTGACAGCCAGCGCGGCTTGGTCTTTGACGATCGGGAGCTCAGGGAGAGCGTGGATAGCCCCGGGAATCGAACACCAGCCCCGCGAAGCCGAACCGATAGGGTCCCAGGGCCTCGGCCTCCAGCCGCCAGCTGTTGTCGCGACCGAAACGCACGGAACGCCTCATGGCGACCAGGTCAAGGCGCCAGGCATCCGCCTCGCGGACCAGGAAGTAGGGCGGGCAGCCGCGCTCGGCCAGGGGCGCGCGCAAGACGGCACGCCGCCCCGTGTCGTCCGTCAGCTCGCGCGCCACGGGGCAGTTCGCCAGGCTGCGCGCCATGTTGTCCATCTGGGCCGGGGTCACCACCCAGTCGGCGAGCATGTCGCGGGTCGCACGGCTGTAGATCTCGAGCCTTGGGCTATCATTGCGCGCCGCCATGGCACGGTGATAGGCCGCCAGTACCTCGCGGGGCGCCGCGCCCACCTCCACCGCCACCCGATCGTCGCCGGGAGCGACACGCCCCGCATCCAGGCGTGCCGGCAGTCGCGCCCCGGCCCCCCCGCTGCCGGCGATGGCCGGCAGCCATTCGCCCTCGGACTGCTGGGCCTGGGCGACGATCAGCTCGGTGCTGGCCAGGATGCCGTCGGCGATGCGTCCCGCGGCGAAGAATTCGGTCATCTGGCGAGCCTCGACGTAGGCGATGAAGGCGTCGACGAACTGCCCCTCCAGGCCGAATCCCACCTCCAGTCGCACCTGGTCGGCCGCCGCATCCAGCGCCAGCAGCAGACCCCGGCCGTCGTCGCCCCCCACGCCGTGACGCTCGACATAGTCGACGGCGAAACGGTCCAGATCACCCAGCTCGCGTCCGGTCACCACTCGGTAGTCGATGGCGTGATCGGCCGCCAGGAGGGCGTGGTATTCCGCCAGGTGCCGCCGCTGCGCCTCATCGAGCAGGCCGGCGCGATCCTCCACCAACTCGGGGCGGTCGTCAGGCTCAGGGCCGTGCAAACTCTCGAGGACGCGCCAGCCCCCGTAACCGGTCACCACCAGCAGGCCGACCAGGAGCGCCAGCCACCCAGGCAGGCGACACCCCAGCCAGGCCAGCAGCCCACTCAGCAACAGCAGGCCGAGCCCGACCTGCAGGCCGATCATGAATCGAAGCTCAGTTCGACCGGCTCCCCGGCCTCGGGCTCGGCCTCGAAGTAGGCACGCGGCTGGAGGCCCATGGGCTCGGCGACCCAGCGCCCCACGAAGCCGCGGAGGGCGGCGTTGTACTCGCGAACCGCGGCGTTGTAGCGCATGCGAGCCACGTTGATGCGGTTCTCGCCGCCCTCCAGTTGTGCCTGCAGACGCAGGAACTGGTCGCCGCTGCGCAGTTCGGGATAGTCACCGGCACGCCGCATCAGGCGTCCGAGTTCCGCGGCGAGCGCCGCCTCCAGGCCGGCGAGCCGTTCGGGGGCCGTCGTCTCGCGGGCCTCCGCCAGTGCCTCGCCGAGAGCCGCGGCACGCTCACGCACCAGACTCAGCAGGGTCTCGCTCTCATGGCGCATGTGCTCCTGGACGCTGCGTACCAGGGTGGGCACCAGGTCGGCACGGCGCTGCAGATTGCTCTCGACATCCGCCCAGGCCGCCGCTGCGCGCTCGTCGCTCGTCACCAGGCGGTTGTGGGTCACCCAGGGCACGGCGATCACCACCGCCCCCAGCAGCAGGAAGATCAGCAGACGCACAGCGCCCCCCTCGATAGAGCCCCTCTCGTGTACCGCCGCCATGCCGTCCTCCCCCGGGAATCCTTGTCACTGCCAGCAGCATAGCCGCTCCCGTGGGGCCCGAGGAGAGGCGAGCTATCCCGTCATCCGGAAGTGCCGCAGGCGCATCCCGAAGGCCGCCAGCCAGGCGAAGTAGACCGCCGCGCCGGCCGCCACCAGCCCTGCCATCCAGGCGGCGCGCGTCCAGATGCTCCACTCGAGCCAGGCCTGCCAGTCCGGCGCGAGCCACCAGAGCGCCAGGCCCATCACCGCGCAGCCGCCGAGCAACTGCACCGCGTAGCGTCCCCAGCCCGGCTGGAAGACCAGCACGCCCTGCTTTCTGAGCAGCCAGCCGAGCAGCCCGGCGTTGAGGAAGGCCGACAGCGCCGTGGCGAGCGCCAGGCCGGCGTGGGCCAGCGGCCAGATCAGGATCAGGTTGAAGACCATGTTGGCGACCATGGCGATGATGCCGACCTTGACCGGCGTCTTGGTGTCCTGGCGGGCGAAGAAGCCCGGCGCCAGCACCTTGATCAGCATGAACGCCACCAGGCCGAGGGCATAGGCGCGCAGGCTCATGGCGGCCATGGTGATGTCGCGCTCGGTCATGGCGCCGTAGTGGAACAGCGTGACCAGCAGCGGCTCGGCCAGCACGGAGAGCGCCAGGGCGGCGGGCAGGCCAAGCAGCAGCACGGTGCGCAGCGCCCAGTCGAGCATCGCCGAGAAGTGCTCGCCGGACTGCTCGGCGTGGCGCCGCGAGAGCGCCGGCAGGATCACCGTGCCGATGGCGATGCCGAACACGCCGAGCGGCAGTTCCACCAGGCGATCCGAGTAGTAGAGCCAGGAGACGCTGCCCGCGGCCAAGAGCGAGGCCAGCACGGTATCGAGCAGCAGGTTGATCTGCGACACCGAGACCCCGAACAGCGCCGGCGCCATCAGCCGGAGGATGCGCCGCACCCCGCTGTGGGCGAAGTCGGGCCAGGGCCGCGGCAGCAGCCCCAGCCGCGCCAGGAAGGGCACCTGGAAGGCCAGCTGGGCAGCCCCAGCGATCAGCACGCCCCAGCCCAGCGCCATGGCCGGCTCGGCGAACAGCGGCGTCAGCAGCAGCGCGGCCCCGATCAGCGACAGGTTGAGCAGCACCGGCGTAAAGGCCGGCACGGCGAAGCGGTTCCAGGTATTGAGCGTGCTGCCGGCGAAGGCCGTCAGCGAGATCAGCAGCAGGTAGGGGAAGGTCAGGCGCAGCATGTCGGCGGTCAGCGCCAGCTTCGCCGGGTCGCGTCCGAAGCCGGGCGCGAAGACCCACACCAGCCAGGGGGCGGCCAGCATCGCCAGCGCCGTGATCAGCGCCAGCACCGCCGTGAGGCTGCCGGCCACCGCGTCGAGCAGCTCCTTCACCTCGCGCTTGCTGCCCCGGGTCGCATATTCCGACAGCACCGGCACGAAGGCCTGGTTGAAGGCGCCCTCGGCGAACAGCCGGCGCAGGAAGTTGGGGATCTTGAAGGCGACGAAGAAGGCATCGGCGCCGTCGCCGGCCCCGAAGAGGGTCGCGATCACCACGTCGCGCACCAGCCCCATGACCCGCGAGAGCATGGTCATCACGCTGACCACCAGGCCGGAGCGCATCAGGCCGCCCGCCTTGGGCGCCACGGCGCGGTCGTCGTCGGCGACCGCCGGGGAGGCGGGCTTGTCGTCCCGGGACTCGGGGGGCTGCTCGTGATCCATCACCGTCGGCTCCTCGTACGGCGCTTGGCAGGAATAGCGGACACAAAAAAACCGGCCGCAGCCGGTTTTTCTGCTGGCGCTCGACCGGCTTACGCCGCGAGTGCCTTGATGCGCTTGTTCAGGCGGCTCTTCATGCGAGCGGCCTTGCGCTTGGACATCACGTCCTTGTCGGCGATGCGGTCGATGACCGGCTGCGCCGCCTTGAAGGCGTCCATCGCCTGGCCGTGGTCACCGCTCTGGATGGCCTTGATGACGCGCTTGACGTAGGTACGAACCATGCTGCGCTGGCTCGCCTTCAGGACACGACGACCTTCTGCCTGACGGGCACGCTTGCGGGCTTGCTTGCTGTTAGCCACTGACTGTCTCCTTGGAGAAAGTTGTAGCCAC
>JAWWBV010000302.1:0-3997 GCA_033720795.1 Halomonas sp.
CCAGGGTTCGCAACAGGCCGAGGTCGAGGGTCGGGGCGCGCATAAACATCACCAACCTTGATGGTTCATATCAATAACGATCGATTTTGTGATGAGTATGGACCGGATAGCATGCCCTCGTCACTCACTGGGCAAGGAGGTAGCGATCATGCTGGGCCATACGTTAGGCGTTTCCCGTTTTCCCTGGCCTGGTGCCGGCGCCGCCGGCCTGGCCGTCCTCCTCTGGGCGCTGGTGCCGCTGCTGATGATCGCCGCCGGCGACCTGCCGCCGCTGCGTCTCTCGGCCATGGCGCTGCTGGCCGGCGCGCTGGGCACCCTGCCCATGGCACGCGGCCGGCGGACGCGCTCGGTCATGACCTCGCGGACCCAGGGCGTGGCGATCAACCTCCTCGGCGCGCTGCTGATGGCCGGGGCCGTGGGCGCCTGCGTCGCCGCCTTCTCGCTGGCGCCGCCCGCCGAGGCCGCGCTGATCACCTACACCTGGCCGGTCATCTTCCTGCTGGCGAGCCGCTGGCTGGTGCTGCGGCGCCTGCCGCTGCCCACCCTCGGCGGCGCGCTGCTGGCCTTCTCCGGCGCCGCCCTGCTGGTGGTGCCCCAGGCGCTGAGCGGCGGCGTCTCCGGCGCCTGGAGCGGCTACCTGCTGGCCTTCGGCACGGCGCTCTGCTGGGCGCTCTTCTCGCTGGCGAGCCAGGTGTCGCGTTTCCGCTTCGGCGAGCGCATGCCGCACCTGCTGCTGATCGCCAGCGTGATGACCGGCGTCGCCAGCCTGGCGCTGGAAGGGGTAAGCGAGCTGCCCTCGCCGCGGGAACTGCTGGCCACCGCCGCCCTGGGCCTGGGGCCCTACGGGATCGCCATGCTCGCCTGGGACCGCGCCCTCGGCGATCCCCAGGCGCATCGGCTGGGCAACCTGGCCCACGCCGTGCCGGTGCTGGCGACTCTCTTCCTGGTGATCGCCGGGGTGACCTCGCCGGACTGGCGCCTGCCGCTGGCCGCCGGGCTGGTGCTGTGGGGCAGCGTGACGGCCTCGACGCGCTGAGCGCCGATACGGGCCGCGACTGAGCGATTGCTTATTTTTCGAGACGCTGACGGCAGTTCCCCGCCATCTAGAAGACGATTGGACATCTTGCTGTCATGCCAGTAGGGTAATGGCGCCTCGGGTGAAAACATCGACAACGCCCCGAGGCGGTCACTTCCCGTGACCGACTGGTCTCGCTTCACCGCAGACTGGATCACCGGCACTTTCGACTGTCCGTCGCCGACGTCATCGATAGAGAAGGAATCCATGTCGCCCCACTACGCCGAACAGGGCCGCTGCATGCCGCGCCGCCCGCCACCAGCCCGCACCTTCCCCGGGTAACGCCACGCGGCGCCGCCATCGACGGCCCGTGCGCCTGTGCACCGTCCTGCTGACGGTCCGCGCCGTTTGAAGCGCGCTTGTCTCGAGCGCTGATCTAGACGCGTTGATACAGACCCTATCGGTCCCAGGCCCGATACCGACGCCGCGTGCGCAAACATCCCCCTGACCGACCATCGCGTCGGGCAGCCGCCCCCTGCGCGGCCGTCCCGTGACGCGCCCTTTCCACTCACCGAGGGACTGCTTTTGAACAGCGCATCGCTCCATCAATTCTCGACCCTGACCGTCATCCTGCTGATGCTCGCCTTCTACGGCGGCACCTACCTGCTCACGCTCGGCATTCGCAAGAAGAAGGAAGACGCCGACGCCTTCATGGTCTCCAACCACCGCATCGGCTTCGGCATCGGTGCCGCCAGCATGACCGCCACCTGGATCTGGGCCGCCTCCTTCTACGCCGCCGCCACCTCCGGCTACACCTACGGCGTCTCGGGCCCCATTCACTACGGGCTCTGGGGAGCGCTGATGATCCTCTTCATCTACCCGTTCGGCCGGCGCTTTCGCAAGCTCGCCCCCAACGCCCACACCCTGGGCGAGCTGATCCACGCCCGCCACGGCAGCTCCAGCCAGCTGATCCTGGCGCTCTCCAACGTGCTCGGCAGCGTGATCAGCCTGATGGTCAACTTCACCGCCGCCGGCGCCCTGGTCTCGGTGCTCTCGCCACTCTCCTTCCAGGCCGGGGTGATCATCGCCGGCGTCGGCGTGCTGCTCTACACCCTGTGGTCCGGCTTCCGCGCCTCGGTGATGACCGACTTCGCCCAGCTGGTGGCGCTGATGGCCATCGCCGTGGTGATCATCCCCGCGGTATTCTTCGCCATGGGCGGCCCCAGCGAGCTGGTCGCCGGGCTCGATAACCTGACCGTCGAGCAGGCCGACTTCTTCTCGATGGATGCCATCCTCCAACAGGGCGCGCCCTTCTTCGTCGCGGTGCTGGCCTACGCCATCGGCAACCAGACCATCTCCCAGCGCCTGTTCGCGGTCAACGAGGAGCACATCAAGCCGACCTTCCTCACCGCCACCGTGGGCTATGGCGCCATCGTCATCGGCCTGGGCATGATCGGGCTGATGGCCCTGACGCTCGGTATCGAGCCGCTCAACGGCGACATGAACAACCTGATCCCGCAGATGGTCTCGGGCTACCTGCCGCCGGTGTTCATCGCGCTGTTCTTCATCCTGGTGATCGGCTCGCTCTCCTCCACCGCCGATTCCGACCTCTCGGCGCTGTCGGCGATCATGATGGCCGACGTCTACGGCAAGAACATCGCCCGGGGCAAGGCCGATCCCCAGCGCATGCTGCTGGTGGGCCGCCTGACCATGATCATCGCCACCGCGGTGGGCATCGTCTTCGCCAGCTTCTCGCTGGACATCCTGGTGATGCTGGTCTTCGTCGGCGCGCTGTGGGGCGCCATCGTCTTCCCGGTGATCGCCAGCTGCTTCTGGGACCGCATCACCAACGCCGCCTTCACCACCTCGGTGCTGGTGGCCATGGTGATGTTCTGCCTGGCGCGCTTCGAGTGGCTGCCGCTCGACGGCGCCACCGGCCTGCTCTTCGAGCTGCTGGCGAGCATCGGCGGCGGCATCATCATCGGCCTGATGGCCTTCGGCTTCCTCGGCCGCACTGTCGGGTTCATCGCCGGGCTGCTGGCGCTGGTGGCGATGCTGGTCTTCGCCACCGGCTTCCTGCGCGAGTACACCGTGCTGCTGGCCTCGCTGACCGCCTACGGCACCAGCACCCTGGTCTGCGTGGTGATGAGCCTGGCGAGCCGCCAGGAGCGCTTCGACTTCGCCACCATCGGCGAGCGGGTCGGCAACTACGAGCAGCCCAAGGTCGCGCCCACGGCGGCAAAGCGCCACACTTCGGCGCCAGCCGCCGCTTCCCTGGCCGGCCAGCACTGAGCCGGACACCATCCACTGCGGCGCCGGCCACCGGCGCCGCCATCAGGAGAACGACCATGACCCTGCTCTATGGCTTCTACGTGCTCGTCTGGCCCGCCCTGACCCTGGGCGTGCTGGTGCTGATCTGTCGCGCCGTGCTGCGCGACCGCCGCGACGCCAAGCGCGAGCATCGCGAGCTCGTGTGACCCGTCACGCTGCGATCGAGTGATCGCCGCCACGCGAAGGGCCCCGCCGGCACAGCTGCCGACGGGGCCTTTTTCGTTCAATCCGGCGACGCGGGGGACTAGACTGCAGGAAGACGTCCCGCGACGCCGGTCGCCTCAACGGAGAGCCACGACGATGACAGACCACGCCCTGGACTACTATCGCCCACCGCAATCCGACACCCTCGGCCTGATTCGCCTGCGCGCCAGCGCCGATGGCCTCACCGAGATCGCCTTCGTGATGGAGGCCGAGGAGCCGGCCCGCCCCGGCGCGGCCACCGAGCAGGCCCGTGCCCAGCTCGACGAGTACTTCGCCGGCACCCGCCACGCCTTCGACCTGCCCCTGGCGCCCGAGGGCACCGACTTCCAGCGGCGCGTCTGGCAGGCCCTGGCGACCATCCCCTTCGGCGAGACCCGCTGCTACGCCGAGATCGCCGAGCAGCTGCACTGCCGCGGCGGCCAGCGCGCGGTGGGCGCCGCCAACGGC
>JAWWBV010000303.1:0-3986 GCA_033720795.1 Halomonas sp.
ACCTCCTTGCCCAGTGAGTGACGAGGGCATGCTATCCGGTCCATACTCATCACAAAATCGATCGTTATTGATATGAACCATCAAGGTTGGTGATGTTTATGCGCGCCCCGACCCTCGACCTCGGCCTGTTGCGAACCCTGGTGGCGGTGGCCGACACCGGCAGCGTGACCGCCGCCGCGCGACGCCTCTCCTACACCCAGTCCACCGTCAGCATGCAGCTGCAGCGCCTGGAGAGCGCGCTGGACGTGACCCTGCACGAGCGGGAAGGGCGGCGGCTGCGCTTCACCGCCGAGGGGGAGCGGCTGCTCGGCCATGCCAGGAAGCTGCTGCTGCTCAACGACGAGGCGCTCGCCGACATGCGCATGCGGCGGGTCACCGGCGAGCTGAACCTGGGCATTCCCGAGGACTACGCCAGCCTGCTGACCTCGGTGTTCTCCTGGTTCCACCAGCTCTATCCCGAGGTGCGCCTGCAGGTGACCTGCGGCACCAGCGCCCACCTGATGGAGCAGGTGCGGGCCGACGAGCTGGACCTGGCGCTGGTGACCCGCCAGCGCCGCTCGCCGGGCGGCGAGTTCATCCGCCGCGAGCCGCTCGCCTGGGCGGTGGGCCTGCAGCACCAGCCCTCGTTGACCGACCCGCTGCCGCTGGCGCTCTACTCCCTGGGCGCCGACCTGTTCCGCGAGGTGGCCGAGCAGTCGCTGGCCGCCGCCGGCCGCGACTGGCGGGTGGCCTACACCAGCCAGTCGATGGTCGGCCTGGGCCCGGTGGTGCAGGCGGGCCTGGCCATCGTGGTGGTGACCCGCAGCATGCTGACCCCCCAGCTGCGCGCCCTGGACGAGTCGAGCGGCCTGCCGGCGCTGCCGGCCGTGGAGCTGGCGCTGCACCGCGCCGCCCGGCGCCCCACCGAACCGGCCCGGCGCCTCGCCGAGCTGATCCGCGAGGAGCTCTCCCTGGGGGAGGGATGAGGCGCAGGGCAATTGCCGGTGGAGATGACGAGGGGTGACGAGGACGGATCGATTAGCGCAATTCCGAGCGATATGCTCGGGTATTCATCCTCCGCTGCCCCGCGGCGGCCGCCTGCCGGAGCGCGTCAACGTGTACTTCGACCCGCCGCCCAGCCAGTCCGGCGTCTGGTGGACTCGCCTCGGCTGAGGGCGTCCGGGGCGTCACAGGAAGACGTACACCGTCACCACGAAGAAGGCGCCGTGCAGCAGGGGCCAGAACAGCAGCTTGGGGATGAGGTTGTCGCGGTAGTGGAAGAAGGGCAGGTCGTTGCTCGCCGTGAGCATGAAGGCGTTGATGGAGATGGCGACGATGGTGAAATAGGTGATGAAGTAGAAATATTCCAGGTACATGATCTGTTCGGCGGCGTAGCGGCTGCGGATATCGATGTGCGCGAGCAGGATGATGAAGAAGATGGCGGCGGCCGTCGCCAGCACCGTGGCCGTGTTGAAGCCATGAAGGGAAGCGCGGGTCTGAACCCGGGTGTCGATCATCAGCATCGCGAACAGCATGATGGCGGCGACGAACAGCGGGATCTGGTTGGAGATGAAGGCGTCGGTGATGTTGCGGCGCAGGGTGACATGGTAGGTCAGCTCCGGAAACCCGCCTGTGTGGGCGATCCCGCGGATGCCGAAGTCGCTGCGATAGTCGTGGAAACGATAGGCGAAGAAGCTGCGTTCCAGCTGCCAGCCCGGCAGCCGAAAGCCGGGCTCCATTCCCGGCAGCGACGTCGGATGAATCAGCCGGTAGGCCGCGAGCTCCGGGACCAGCACGATGTTGCCCGTCATGTCCGGATGCCAGACCCTCAGGCGCAGGGTCTTGACGTCGATCGGGAAGCGCGAGTGGTCGGAGGGCTGGTGCACGGTGGTCTTGAAGAACCAGCCGACCACCTCGTTTTCGCCGTCACGAAAGCGGAACAGCTCCTCGAGGACATCCTGGTCGGGAATCGCCTCGGGGAAGAAGACTCCGCGCGTCAGGTGATCATGTTCCGGCAGCTGGTAGTGCTGCCAGACCAGGCCGGTGACGATGAAGTCGTGCGGTGATTCGAAGCGGATCGCCTGCAGGAAGATCCCGGTCGGTATCCGTAACGGGGCGTCCAGTCGCTGCAACTGGCTCTCCTCGGCATAGCCATCCAGGTAGCTCTCGATGCCGGCCCGGTCGACCAGCATGACCGCCCCCGGTGGATCGCGACCCGACTCGGCAAATTCCAGGACCCAGATGTGGATCACGCCGAGCAGGAACAGCAGCGCGATGGCCAGGCTGCCGCTCCACAGCATGGCTTCCGCACCCAGCCGGTAGGCGACGACCAGGGCGACCAGGCCGGTCGCCCCGACGATCAGGGCGATGGTGATCAGGATCTGGCGATACTTGTGCAGGGTCAGGTCGAGCGGTATCTCGTCGGTGAAGGCCACCACGGCCAGGCTCCAGTGCGTCGCCGCGATGGGACCGTGGAAGATCCACGAGTCCTGGCCGGTGAACTCACTGGAGTGGGCGATGGCGCCGTGCTGCCCCTCGCGTGAGCGCTCGGCCAGTCGCCGCAGGGTCGGATCGCCCAGCCGCTCGGCAAGCTCGAGGAGGGTCAGGCCCTGGCGGACGTAGTCACGCCGTGGGTGGGCCACGAAGGTGCTCCGGTCGGTGAGGACCATGGCATAGCCGGTATCGCCAAGGTCCAGGGCGCCGACCAGCGCCCACATATCCTCGATCGAGTAGTCGATGCAGACGGTGCCATCGGTCTCGATATCCTGACGGCGCCGTTGCGACGCCGGGAGTCGGAAGGGGGTGCAGTAGACGGCGAGCATTGACTGGCTGGCCTGGCCGAAGAAGGGCTCGAGCCAGCCTGGACGGCGAGTACCCTGCTGATACCAGGCGTGTCCGGGGCGAGTATAATCGTAGACCTCATCCACCCACACCAGGCGATGCTGGCCATTGCGCTTGACGATATAGGGCGCGTACAGCCGTCGGTCTGCGGCATAGGCATGAGGGCGGAACATCACTCCGACGCCGAACACATAGGGATGGGCCTTCACCAACGCCTCGAGCCGGTCCTCGATGCGCTCGGTCGGCAGGGCACCACTCTGAAGCTCGGCGACGAGTGCATCGGCCAGATCGGTGAGCTGGCGCATGTCGTCGCTCAGCGAGTCGGCCGCCGCCGCGGCCTCCGCCTGGATGCCCGACAGCCACGCCTGGGTGGTCTCCAGGCGTGCCTGGCGGTCTGCCCGGGCCAGGCCGGCGGCGATGGCGAAGGCGATGACCGCCACGACAAGCGCGATGGCGAAGACGAGGCGAGCCGGACCGGACGGGGGCAACATGCAATACCTGGCGAGCCGATAGGGGTAAGTTGGGTATGGCACTGAACCCCAGGCTTCGCAAAGGCGGGCCGCACGGAAGGTGATGCTCGATGCCCGGGCGAATGTTGACGAGCCTGGCCTGTCTCACCAAGGTGTAGGTCCCCTTGCCGTCTTGCCCCAGCCTGTTCACTGCCCTGTCCCAGTCGGAGTCGCCATGTTTCCCGAGTTCACCTTGCGCTATGCCCGCCTCCCGGACCGCTTCTTCCTGCGCTTCGATCCCGTGCCGGTGGAAGCGCCACGGCTCCTGGCCTTCAACCGGCCGCTGGCCGAGGAGCTGGGCTTCGATCTCGAGGCCTTCGATACGGCGAAGGCCGCCGAGGCGTTCTCCGGCAATGCCGTGCCGGCGGGCGCCGAGCCGCTGGCCCAGGCCTATGCCGGCCACCAGTTTGGCCACTTCAACCCGCGCCTGGGCGACGGCCGCGCGGTGCTGCTGGGCGAGGTGACCGACCGCGACGGGCGACTGCGTGACCTCCAGCTCAAGGGGGCCGGCTGCACGCCCTTCTCCCGCGGGGCCGACGGGCGCGCGCCGCTCGGCCCGGTGCTGCGCGAGTACCTGGTCAGCGAGGCGATGCACGTGCTGGGCATTCCCACCACCCGGGCGCTGGCCGCGGTGGCCACCGGCGAGCGGGTCTTTCG
>JAWWBV010000304.1:0-3979 GCA_033720795.1 Halomonas sp.
CGGAGGGCACTTCGTGGTGCCGCAGGTGCTGACCGACATCCCGGCCGGCCACGAGGTGGTGCGGGAGGAGCTGTTCGGGCCCGTGCTGGCGGTGCAGACCTTCGAGGACGAGGCGGAGGCGCTGGCCCTCGCCAATGCCACCGACTTCGGGCTGTGCGCAGGCATCTGGACCCGGGACGGCGGGCGTCAGCTGCGCCTTGCCCGAGGCATCCGCAGCGGCCAGGTGTTCGTCAACGACTATGGGGCCGCCGGCGGCATCGAGCTGCCCTTCGGGGGCGTGGGGCGCTCCGGCCATGGTCGCGAGAAGGGCTTCGAGGGACTGCGCAGCTACACCCGGCTGAAGACCCTGGCCATCCGCCATGGATGATGAGGCCAGATGCCTCGCCCACTGCCCAAGGAGATGGCAATGACCCAGACAATGCGTGTTGGACTGATCGGCGTGGGCCTGATGGGCCACGGCATCGCCCGCAATATCCTCTCGGCCGGGCATCGGCTGTGCATCCTCGACCATCCCGGCAACCAGCCCGTCGACGATCTCCTCGCGGCGGGCGCCGAGCGCAAGAGCCAGGGACGCGAGGTCGCCATGGCGTCGGACGTGGTCATCCTCTGCGTGACCGGCTCCCCCCAGGTCGAGGCGGTGCTTTTCGAGGCCGACGGCGTGCTGGAGGGGCTTGCGCCCGGCACGGTGGTGATCGACTGCTCCACCGCCCTGCCCAGTTCGACGGCCAAGGTCGCCCGGCGGGTCGACGAGGCGGGGGGGCACTTCATGGACGCGGCCATGACCCGCACGCCGAAGGAAGCCGAGGCGGGCCGGCTCAACCTGATCGTCGGGGCCCCGGCGGCGCTGTACGCCGAGCTTCGCCCATTGCTCGAGAGCTTCGCCGAGACCATCACCCATGCCGGTGAGGTGAGTGCGGGCCATTCCCTCAAGCTGCTGCACAACTTCGTGTCGCTGGGCTTCTCGGCGGTGCTCGCCGAGGCGGCGGCGGCCTCGCGCCGGGCGGGAATCGACGACGCGGCCTTCCTCGAGGTCTTGGGCAGCGGCGGAGGCGCCGGGGTGGTCTTCGAGCGACTGCGTCCCTTCGTCGAGGCCGGCGATCCGTCCGGATTCCGCTTCAGCGTGGCCAATGCCACCAAGGATCTGGGCTACTACCGGGCCATGACCGACGAACTGGGCGCCTCCGGCGACCTGGCCCGGGCGGTCGAGGGGCTCTATGCGGGCATCGCGGATCAGGACCGGATGGTGCCGGAGCTCATCGCGCTCCTTCAGGCGGCCCGGCCATGATCACGGCCCCCCATCCACGGGAGGCATGACGGCATGTCCCTCTCCCACCGCCAGCAGGGCCTGTTGCTGACCGGCGGGGGCGCGCTGATCATGTCGCCGGATGCCCTGCTGATAAAGCTGGCGGCCCTGCCGGATGCCGAGATCCTGATGTGGCGGGGATTGCTCTCGGCGCTGGGCTTCCTGCTGATTGCCCTGGCGCGCCACGGTCGCTCGACCCTCGCTGCCTATCGGCGCTGCGGGGGCACGGGCATCGCCGTGGCCCTGCTCTTCAGCCTCACGACCTGTGGCTTCGTGCTGGGCAACCAGTACACCAAGGCGGGCAACGTCCTGCTCATCCTGGCGGGGGCGCCGCTGATCGCCGCGCTGCTCTCCCGCGCGATTCTCGGTGAGCGCTTGCCGAGACGCACCTGGTGGTCGATCGCGCTGTGCATGCTGGGCATCGGGATGATCGTGTTTGACGATAGCGGGGCCGGCTCCTGGGTGGGCAATGCCTTCGCCCTCATGGCGGCCACGACCCTGGCACTCAATTTCACGCTGTGCCGCCGCCGACCCGGTGTCGACATGAGCCCCATGCTCGTCTTCAACGGCCTGATCGTCGGCGGAGGTGCGGCCATGGTGCTGATGCTGGGCAAGGGCGGGATCGCCATGCCGCCGATCGACACTTGGCTGCTGGTAATCCTGCTCTGCCTGTTCATCGTCCCGGCCGGGGTGACGCTGCTGCAGCGTGGGCCGCTCTACTTGCCCGCCGCCGAGGTGGGCCTGCTGCTGCTCCTGGAGGTGGTGTTCGGCACTCTCTGGGCCTGGGGGCTGCTGGGCGAGACCCCGGCGCCGATCGCCCTGGTCGGGGGAGGGCTGGTCCTGGGCACCCTGGTGGCCAAGGGGCTATACGAGCGGCGGCTGGAGCAGCACCTTCGCACGGCGATGGTCTCCCGTTGAGGGCCGCCGTCGAGCGACCCGTGAAGGTCAGGGTCGGAGCGGGGAGCTCGACCGGCGCTAAGATACCTGACCTGGGTCGCCCGGGCCGCGAGTTTCCCTTCACGAAGCGGGGGCCGGCCCGTTACGCTGCCCTATACTTTTCAGCCCCGTACCTGTCAGCCCCACAACTGCCATTTCATCTTGAGGAGGGCCCGTGGCCATTTCCTGCTTTGCCGACCTGCTGGACGAGGCGCGCGCCCAGTCCGAGCCCCAGCGCCTGCTGTTCGTCTTCACCCGGGCCGAGCTGCCCGACCACCCCAGCGAGGAGCAGCGGCGTCGCTTCGAGCAGGGCGAGGGCGGCGTGCTGACCCCGGTGGTCTGCGTCGACAAGGCCCCCGAGGCCCTCTCCGACATGGCGGCGCTGGTGGCAGAGTCCCGGGAGACCGGCGCCGAGTGGGACATCGTCTTCGTGGCCGCCCTGGCCGGCCACAACGCCGAGGCAGAGGTCGAGCAGCACCTCAACCGCATGGTGGAGTCGCTGAAGATGGGCAACGTCGCGCAGTTCCTGGCCTTCGACCGCCAGGGCGAGGCGGTGAGCATCGGCTGACGCCCGCCCGCCGGGGCCATAGGGTTGAATTATCAGAGCCATGGCACCATTCAATTTACGCTATCAGAAGATGCGGGCTACCATGCGTCCCGTATCCCCACCGATCACTCAACGAAAGTCGAAAGGAGCATCACCGAATGTCCCTGCTGAACACCGAAGTCAAGCCGTTCCACGCTACCGCCTACCACAATGGCGAGTTCGTCGACGTCTCCGACGCCGACCTCAAGGGCCAGTGGAGCGTCTTCTTCTTCTACCCGGCCGACTTCACCTTCGTCTGCCCGACCGAGCTGGGTGACCTGGCCGACAACTACGAAGCGTTCAAGAAGCTGGGCGTCGAGATCTACGGCGTGTCCACCGACACCCACTTCACCCACAAGGCGTGGCACGACAGCTCCGAGACCATCAACAAGCTGACCTACCCGATGATCGCCGACCCGACTCACGCCATCTCGCGCAACTTCGAGGTGCTGATCGAGGACGCGGGCATCGCCGAGCGCGGCACCTTCGTGGTCGACCCGGACGGCAAGATCCAGATCATCGAGCTGAACGCCGGCAACATCGGCCGTAACGCCGAGGAGCTGCTGCGCAAGGTCAAGGCCGCCCAGTACGTGCGCGCCAACCCGAACGAAGTCTGCCCGGCCAAGTGGGAAGAAGGCGAAGCGACCCTCTCTCCCTCCCTGGACCTGGTCGGCAAGATCTAAGCGATCTGCCCCTGCCGGCGAGGCCCCTCACGGCCTCGCCTGTCCCCACCCGGGCACCCCCTGCCCGGGTCTTGATTCAGGAAGCCTGAGCGAACCGAGGCGCCCCGCGCGGGACGCCACGGCCTCCTCATGCCTCCGTCTTGAACCCCGAACATGAAGGAATGCCGCTGTCATGTTGGACGACAATCTGAAAAGCCAGCTCAACGCCTATCTGAAGAAGGTCACTCAGCCGTTCGAGATCGTCGCGTCCCTCGATGATGGCGACAAGTCCAAGGAACTGCACGGCCTGCTGACCGACATCGTCGGGCTGACCGACAAGATCACCCTGCGCCTCGACGGCCAGGACGCCCGTACGCCCTCCTTCGCCCTGAACCGTCCCGGCGAGGAGAGCGGCGTGGTCTTCGCCGGCATCCCCATGGGTCACGAGTTCACCTCGCTGGTGCTGGCGCTGCTGCAGATCGGCGGCCATCC
>JAWWBV010000305.1:0-3957 GCA_033720795.1 Halomonas sp.
CTCCCCGAACGGAAAGGCATGGATGACGACCCGAGCGCGGGTCGCGAAAGCTGTGATGTCGCTAGCATAGTGTCAACCTGGGGCATGTCGCCGCTGAAGGGTCGGGGTCGTGTATCTCGAAGTGTACAAGTGTTCCTGTTTCTTGAACGTCCATCAAGCCGAGCGACTCGCCGCACCGCCGTCACGGCCATCGCAACCGGCCCGACGGGCCGCGGCGGCGATTGAATTTGCCGGCCCGCGCGCGATAGTAGATGCCAGATAATTCCGCCATCAGCGCAGACTCGACACAGGAAGCACCATGTCCGAACAGCAGGTCAACAATCTCAACGTTCTCGCCCAGGACGTTCTGATCACCCCCGAGGCCCTGAAGCGGGAGATCCCCCTCACCGAGGCCGCGGAGCGCACGGTGATCGAGGGCCGCGAGACCATCCAGGCCATCCTCGACGGCCGCGACCCCCGCCTGCTGATGGTGGTGGGCCCGTGCTCCATCCACGACGTCGACGCCGCCCTGGACTATGCGCGCCGGCTGCGTCGCCTGGCCGACGAGGTCAAGGATAGCCTCTACATCGTGATGCGCGTCTACTTCGAGAAGCCGCGCACCACGGTGGGCTGGAAGGGCCTGATCAACGACCCGCACCTCAACGGCTCCTTCGAGATCGAGGAGGGGCTGCATATCGCCCGCAAGCTGCTGGTGGAGCTGGCCGAGATGGGCCTGCCGCTGGCCACCGAGGCGCTGGATCCGATCTCGCCCCAGTACCTGCAGGACTGCATCAGCTGGTCGGCCATCGGCGCGCGCACCACCGAATCCCAGACCCACCGCGAGATGTCCTCGGGCCTCTCCTGCCCGGTGGGCTTCAAGAACGGCACCGACGGCAGCCTCGACGTCGCCGTCAACGCCCTGCAGTCGGTGGCCCACCCGCACAACTTCCTGGGCATCGACCAGGCCGGCCGGGTGGCGATCATCCGCACCCGCGGCAACGCCTACGGCCACGTGGTGCTGCGCGGGGGCAACGGCAAGCCCAACTACGACAGCGTCAGCGTGGCGCTGGCCGAGCAGGAGCTGAACCAGGCCAAGCTGAAACCCAACATCATGATCGACTGCTCCCACGCCAACTCCAACAAGGACGCGGCGCTGCAGCCGCTGGTGCTGGAGAACGTCACCAACCAGATCCTCGAGGGCAACCACTCGATCATCGGGCTGATGGTGGAATCCAACCTCGGCTGGGGCAACCAGAAGATGACCGAGGATCCCAGCGAACTCACGTACGGGGTGTCGATCACCGACGCCTGCATCGACTGGGAGACCACCGTCGAGGCCTTCAAGCACATGGACGAGAAGCTCGCCCCGGTGCTGGCCAAGCGCCGCCCGGCGGCCTGAGCGCCCTGCCCCTCGCCTGGCGTCATCATGAGTGCCTAGTGCGATCATGAAACAGACGGGCCCGCCATTCGGCGGGCCCGTTGCGTTGGCGGAGAGAGGTCGAGATCAGTCCCGCCTCACGGAGCTCCCCGGCTCGGGCAAGGCCTGTCTCGACCCGTGATCCCGGATCAGCTCGCCCGCCCAGGGCAGCGCCTCGGGATACGCCGAGGCGTCGAGCACGAACTCCTGGCCCCGGGCCACGGCCTTGAGCTCCGTGTGCTCTGCCTGCTGCCGCCAGCGGCCGGGATCGGCGTGGTAGGAGAGCGGCGCACGGCCGCCGTGCGGATAGCACCAGGCGGGGAGCCGCCAGTCGGAGACCCTGGCGGCGTCCGGGGCAGTGAGCCGCAGCGCCGGCGCGTCATGGGAGAAGATGCCGGCGCCCGGCAGGGTCTCGCCGAGGCCGTCGAGGGCCAGATGACGACGGGCGACATAGAGGACGTTGTTGGCCGCCCGGCGCTGGCAGTGCGGGTGGCCGCTGGCCCAGGCCAGCTCGGCCGGCAGCGGACCGTCCAGGGGCAGCGCGCGCTCCACCTGCATCCAGCCCCAGAGCACGTGGCGGGGGCGCGCCTTCGGCACGAAGGCCCAGCCATCGGGGCCCGGCGCGACCGCCCGGAAGAGCCCGAAGAACAGGAACAGGTCCCCCGCCCCGACGCCCTGATTGCGCAGGTGGCCCTGGGCCTGGCCCATCTGGCCGAACAGCGGCCGCCAGCCCGGCGGGCGAGGCAGGCTCTGGGCCAGCAGGTCGGGATCGAGATGCACCCGGTCGCGGTCGGTGAGCCGGCCCCGGGTCAGGTCACCGACCAGCGGCCCCAGCGGCTCGCCGCCCTGGGCGAGTTCGCCGTAGGTGGTGAGGGAGTGGTCGTCGGGAATGGGCAGCACGATCAGCCGGCCGTCGGGCAGGATCGGGCTCGGCACACCGCCGGCGGCGCTGTCGAACCCCTTGCGGCTGAGGATCAGCCTCATGTCGCGTCCTGCACCATCCCGTCGATCTCGCGCACGAAGGGTGGCAGGGCGTCGAGCAGCGCGCGGCCATAGCGGCGGGTCAGCACCCGGCGATCGAGCAGCGTGATGCGCCCCTGGTCGGCCTCCTTGCGGATCAGCCGGCCGCAGGCCTGCACCAGCTTGATCGAGGCGTCCGGCACGCTGATGCGCATGAAGGGGTTGCCGCCCCGGCTCTCGATCCATTCGGCCAGGGTCGCCCCCACCGGGTCGTCGGGCACCGAGAAGGGCAGCCGGGTGATCACCACGTGGGTCAGGTAGTCGCCGGGCAGGTCGATACCCTCGGCGAAGCTCGCCAGGCCGAAGATGATGCTGCCCTCCCCCGCGTCGACCCGCGCCCGGTGGCGGGTGATCAGCTCGCGCTTGGGCAACCGGTCCTGGGCCAGCACCCGCTCGCGGCGGGCCGTCGATAGCGCCTTCTCCACGCCGCGCAGCTGCGCCCGGGACGAGAAGAGCATCAGCACCGCCTCCTGCTCGCCGAGGGCCTCGACGAACTCGACGATGGCCCGCTCGTGGCCCTCGCGGTCGGCGGGGTCGACCGCCTCCCGGGGCACGCTGAGCACCGCCCGGGAGTAGTCGAAGGGGCTCGGCAGGCGCTGATAGCGATAGCGATTGGCCAGCCCCGCCCGCTCCTGGAGCCGCTCGAAGCGACCCAGGGCGGTGAGGGTCGCCGAGGTGATCACGGCGCCGAAGGTGCGGCCCCAGAGGTTGCGCGCCAGGGTGTGCGCCGCGGAGACCGGGCTCGCCGAGAAGGTGAGCTCCGGCTCGCCGTTGAAGCGCTCCAGGGTCAGCCAGCGCGCCCGGGGCGGCTCGCCCTCGGGGTCGAGTTCGGCGAAGGCCAGCCACAGGGCGTGGGCCTCCAGGGCCCGGCCGTGGAGCAGCGCCACCAGCGGCAGCCAGGCCTCGGCCTGCTCCCGGGGCAGGCCGGTGTGCTTCTCCGGGTCGAGGCTCTCGCGCAGGATGTCCGCCATGGACTCGAGGGTCCGCGAGAGCTCGGCGAACAGCGTCACCAGGCCGTCGGCGTGCTCGCGCAGCGCGTCCGGCACGCGCCCCATCTCGAAGCGATGGTGGCGGCTCTCCTCGCCCTCGCCGAGCCCCTGGGGGCGGCCGGCGAGCTGGTGACCGAGTGCGAAGGCCTCACCGAGGCGCGGCTCCAGCACGTTGATCGCCTCGGGCAGCCCGGCCAGCAGGCGGGCCAGGGTCGGCTGCACGGCCAGCGCCTGGTTGAGCTCGGTGAGCGAGCTCTTCAGGGTGCGCAGCCAGCGCAGCACCCCACCGACGGCGACGCGATGGGTGAAGTGCTGCAGCGCCTTGTCGGGGAGGTGGTGGCCCTCGTCGAAGACGTGGATGCAGTCGCCCGGATCGGGCAGCACCACGCCCCCGCCCAGCGCCAGGTCGGCCAGCACCAGGTCGTGGTTGGCGACGATGACGTCGGCGCTGTCCAGGTGGCGGCGGGCACGGAAGAAGGCGCAGGCGCCGAAGTGGCCGCAGCGCCGGTTGGTGCACTGGCGATGGTCCACGGTGAGCTTCCGCCAGTGGGC
>JAWWBV010000306.1:0-3934 GCA_033720795.1 Halomonas sp.
CAGATCCGCGCCGGCGGCATGGTGCGCGAGGGCACGGTGGCGCGCGACCCGGACAGCCTCGAGGTGGTGTTCACCGTGACCGACTACGTCGAGGACGTCGAGGTGCGCTACAGCGGCATCCTGCCCGACCTGTTCCGCGAGGGGCAGGGCGTGGTGGTGGTCGGCGAGCTCCAGCAGGGCGGCTGGCTGCGCGCCGACCAGGTGCTGGCCCGCCACGACGAGAACTACATGCCCCCCGAGGTGGCCCAGGCGCTGGAGGAGGCCGGCTACTCGCCGGAGGACTACCAGGCCAAGGCGGCCGAGGTGGGCAAACGGCTCGAGGCGCAGCAAGACGGCGCCGGCCAGAACTGATCCGGAGTGTCCATGCAGACCCTGATGATCCCCGAAATCGGCCACTTCGCCCTGATCATTGCCCTGCTGATGGCCCTGGTCCAGGGCGTGATGCCGCTGGCCGGCGCGGCGACCCGCCGCCCGCTGTGGATGGCCTACGCGCGGCCCATGGCGACCGGTCAGTTCCTGTTCCTGGCCATCGCCTACCTGTGCCTGACCGCCAGCTACCTGCTGGACGACTTCAGCGTGGCCAACGTGGCCAACAACTCCAACTCGCTGCTGCCCTGGTACTACAAGGCCAGCGCCGTGTGGGGCAACCACGAGGGCTCGGTGCTGCTGTGGAGCCTGATTCTCGGCGCCTGGACCTTCGCGGTGAGCCGCTTCTCCCGCGAGCTGCCCCGGGACATGCTGGCCCGGGTGCTGGGCGTGATGGGGCTGGTCAGCGTCGGCTTCCTGGCCTTCGTGCTGATCACCTCCAACCCCTTCGAACGGCTGCTGCCCAACGTCCCCCAGGACGGCGCCGACCTCAACCCGCTGCTCCAGGACTTCGGCCTGATCGTCCATCCGCCGATGCTCTACATGGGCTACGTGGGCTTCTCGGTGGTCTTCGCCTTCGCCATCGCGGCGCTGCTGGGCGGTCGCCTGGACGCCGCCTGGACCCGCTGGGCGCGGCCCTGGACCAACGTCGCCTGGGCCTTCCTGACCGTCGGCATCGCGCTGGGCAGCTGGTGGGCCTACTACGAGCTCGGCTGGGGCGGCTGGTGGTTCTGGGACCCGGTCGAGAACGCCTCGCTGCTGCCCTGGCTCGCCGGCACGGCGCTGATCCACTCCCTGGCGGTGACCGAGAAGCGCGGCGCCTTCAAGAGCTGGACGGTGCTGCTGGCGATCTCCACCTTCTCGCTGTCGCTGATGGGGACCTTCCTGGTGCGCTCGGGGGTGCTCACCTCGGTGCACGCCTTCGCCAACGACCCCTCCCGGGGGCTCTTCATCCTGGTGCTGCTGGGCATCACCGTGGGCCTGTCGCTGCTGCTGTTCGCGCTGCGCGCGCCGCGGGTCAGCCACCAGGTCGGCTTCAGCTGGCTCTCCCGTGACGCCCTGCTGCTGATCAACAACATCCTGCTGGTGATCATGACCGTCACGGTGCTGCTGGGCACGGTCTATCCGCTGCTGCTCGACGCCATGAACCTCGGCAAGATCAGCGTCGGCCCGCCCTACTTCAACGCGCTCTTCGTGCCGCTGACCGTGGTGCTGTGCCTGTTCATGGGGCTCGGGCCGCTGGCGCGCTGGAAGCGCACCGACGGGCGCGACCTCTTCAAGCGCAGCTGGCTCGCCGGCCTGCTGGCGCTGGTCATCGGCGCACTGGCGCCGCTGCTCTACCGCGGCGAGTGGAACCTCCAGGTGAGCCTCGGCGTGCTGATCGCGCTGTGGGTCGTGCTGCCCATGATGCGCGACCTGTGGGCCAAGACGCGAAACTCCGCGGGCCGGCTGGCCGGCGCCCGGCGCCTGTCGCTCGCCTACTGGGGGATGATCCTCGGCCACCTGGGCGTGGCGGTGACCATCATCGGCGTCACCGTGGTCTCCCACTACGCCATCGATCGCAACGTGCGCATGGGCGTGGGCGACAGCGTCGAGCTCGCCGGCTACACCTTCACCATGACCGAGCTCGGCAGCCGGCGCGGCCCCAACTTCCTGGCCGACTTCGCCGAGATCGAGGTGCGCCGCGGCGACAGCCAGCGCACCTTCTTGATGACCCCGGAGAAGCGCCTCTACCTCGCCCGGGGCATGCCGATGACCGACGTCGCGCTGCGCCCGGGGCTGTTCCGCGACCTCTACGTCGCCATGGGGGAGGACCTGGAGGACGGCAGCTGGGCCATGCGCCTGCAGTACAAGCCCTTCGTGCGCTGGCTGTGGCTGGGAGCGCTGCTGATGGCGGCCGGCGGCATCCTGGCGGTGGCCGACCGCCGCTACCGGCGTGCCGCGACCGCCCGCGACCCCGAGCAGGCCGCCGCGGCCAAGCCCAGGGAGGCCACGGCATGAAGCGTCGCCTGCTGCTGCTGCTGCCGCTGCTCGGCTTCCTGGTGCTGGGGGGCTTCCTCTACCAGGGCCTGTCGATGAACCCCTTCGAGCGCGATTCGGCGCTGATGGCCCGCGAGTTCCCGGCCTTCGAGCTCTCGACCCTGGAGGATCCCGAGCGGATCGTCGACGCCTCGCTGCTCGAGGGCGAGGTCACCCTGGTCAACGTCTGGGGCGAGTGGTGCCCGACCTGCAAGCAGGAGATGCCGCAGCTCCTGGACCTCGCCGACCGCGGCGTGCGCCTGGTCGGCGTCGACTACAAGGATACCCGGGAGAAGGGCCGCGAGTTCCTGGCCGAGTTCGGCAACCCCTTCGAGGTCAACGTCTTCGACCCCGAGGGGACCCTGGGCTTCGACCTCGGCGTCTACGGCGCCCCGGAGACCTTCCTGGTCGATGCCGACGGCATCATCCGCTATCACCATACCGGCTACATCAAGCCGGAAGACGTGCGCGAGACGATCCTGCCGGAGGTGGAAAAATGGCGCGACTGATCCGCGGCCTGCTGGCCGCCCTGTTACTGCTGCCGCTGCTCGCCCAGGCGGCGGGCATCGAGGTCCGCCAGTTCGACGACCCGGTGACCGAGCAGCGCTATCAGGACCTGACCGCCAGCCTGCGCTGCCCCAAGTGCGAGAACCAGGCGATCGGCGACTCCGACTCGCCGATCGCCGGTGACATGCGCGACCGGGTCTACGCCCAGCTCCAGGAGGGTCGCTCCGACAAGGAGATCCTCGACTTCATGGTGCGCCGCTTCGGCGACTACGTGCTCTACAACCCGCGCCTCGAGGGACGCACCCTGCTGCTGTGGGGGCTGCCCGCGGCCCTGGTGCTGCTCGGCGCCGTGGTGGTGGTGCTGATGGTACGCGCGCGGCGCCGCACCTCGGCACGCGCCCTGAGCGCCGAGGAGCGTGAGCGCCTGGATGTCCTGATCAATCGCGAGAGAGACGAATGACCCTGCTATGGATCGCCCTGGCCGTGCTGCTGCTGCCGGCCCTGTGGTTGCTGGTGGCCCCGCTGCGTCGTGCCGCGACCGTGCACGCGGCCCAGCGTGACGTCGAGGCCAACGACCGCACCACCGAACAGAACCTCGCCATCTACCGTCGCCGCCTGGCGTCGCTTCAGGCCGCCCACGATCGCGGCGAGATCGACGCCGCGCGCCTCGAGGAGGATCGCCTGGAGCTCGAGCGCAGCCTGCTCGAGGACACCGAGCACCTCGAGCGCGCCCCGCTCAAGTCGGCCGCCTCCGGGCGGCTGGTGGTGCCGGTGGTGATGATCGCCGTGGTGCTGGCCAGCGTCGCCTGGTACCACCAGGAGGGGGCCGAGGGGGACCTCGCCCTCTACACCGTGCAGCGCCAGGTGATGAACGACCCCGAGGGCTCGCTGCCGGTGCTGATCGAGCGCCTCGAGGAACAGGCCGAGCGCCAGCCCGACAACCCCAACGTCTGGCGCACGCTCTTTCCGCTCTACCGCGACAGCGGCCGCATCGCCGAGGCCACCCGTGCCCTGGAGCGGCTGGTCGACCTGGAGGGGCGCC
>JAWWBV010000307.1:0-3927 GCA_033720795.1 Halomonas sp.
CGGCACTCCGGCGGCTGGTGCTCCGGCGCCCGGCGACAGCGTCGCGTCCCCGCCAAGGCTGGAAGTCCGTGCCGCCGACGGCGAGCGCCTGGTCAGCCTGCCCATGCCCGAGGGCGAGGGGTGGTGCCTGGAGTGGAACCACTCGGTCGAGGGCTTCGCGGTGCTCGACTGCTACCGCCACCGCGACGGGCGCATGGTGCTCGAGCGCAGCCACCTGCCCGACTTCGCCGCGGGGCTCGACCACATTCCCGGGCGCGGCCGCCAGGTCTCCGACGGCGAGGGCGGCTACTGGATCGAGGCGATCGACGAGCCCGTGCCGGGCAACGCCTATCGGCTGCGGGTGGGGGCGATGCGCGTCGACCACCGCCTGGTGGTCGACGGCGAGCGCACGAGCCTGAGCCGCCTGGCGGCCAATGAGCGGGTGACGATCCGGCTGGCGCTGCCGCCCGACGCATCCGACTGACCTACACCCCTGTAGATACTCCCGCGAGAGGATCACGATGAGCGATTCGGGCACCTCCCCCGTCATCCCCGGCAGCCAGGCGAACCATTCGCGCCCGGTGCTGTGGCTGATCACCCTGGTGGCAGTGGGACTGTCGCTGTTCCAGCTCTACTCCGCCGGCATCCAGCCGCTGGGGCTCTTCTACCAGCGCAGCATCCACCTGATGCTGATCATGATGCTGGCCTTCCTGATGTTTCCCCTGCTGGGGGCGAAGCACGATCGCGGGCCGATCAGCGGCCTGGTCGATGCGGTCTTCATCGGCGGGGCGCTGATCACCGGCGGCTACCTGGTGCTCTACCTGGACGACATCATCAATCGCGCCGGCTTCTGGAGCCAGACCGACATCGTCGTCGGCTGCATCGCCACGGTCACCGTGCTGGAGGCGGCGCGCCGGGCGGTGGGGCTCGGCATGACGATCATCGGGCTGATCGCCATCCTCTACGCCTTCGCCGGTCCTCGCGGCGAGCTGCCCTGGCTCGGCCAGTTCCTGCCGGGCATTCTCGAGCACCGCGGCTACAACCTGGATCGCCTGGTCGGCCAGCTCTACCTGGGGCAGGAGGGCATCTTCGGCCTGCCGATGGGTGTGGCGGCCACCTACATCTTCATCTTCGTGCTGTTCGGCGCCTTCCTGGAGATCACCGGCGCCGGCAAGTTCTTCATCGACCTGGCCTACGCCGCCACCGGCCGCCAGCGCGGCGGGCCGGCCAAGGCGGCGGTGATCGCCTCCGCCGGCATGGGTTCGATCTCCGGCAGCGCCATCGCCAACGTGGTCACCACCGGCGCCTTCACCATCCCGCTGATGAAGCGCCTGGGCTACAAGCCCCACCAGGCGGGCGGCATCGAGGCGGCGGCCTCCACCGGCGGGCAGATCATGCCGCCGCTGATGGGCGCCGGGGCCTTCCTGATCGCCGAGTACACGCGCATGCCCTACCTCGACGTGGTCAAGGTGAGCATCCTGCCGGCGATCATGTACTTCGCCACCGTCTACCTCTTCGTGCACATCATCGCCCTGAAGCAGGGCATGCAGGGCATGGCGCGCTCGGAGCTTCCCCAGATGCGCGACGTGATGGGGGCCGGCTGGCACTTCCTGCTGCCGCTGCTGGTGCTGGTGTGGCTACTGGTGATGAACATGTCGCCGATGCGGGTCGGCTACTACGCCATCCTCACCATGCTGGCGGTGGCGGTGCTGCGCTTCGCGGTGTGGTTCCTGTTCATCGCGCCGCGCAAGGGTCAGAAGGTGACCGGGGATACCCTGCGCGAGGCGCTGAAGGCCGGGCTGGTCAAGCTGGTCGGTGGCCTGGAACTGGGCGCCCGCAATGCCGTGGCGGTCTCCATGGCCTGCGCCGTGGCCGGGATCATCGTCGGCGTGGTGGGGCTGACCGGCCTGGGCCTGAAGTTCTCCTCCATGATGATGGCCTTCTCCGGCGGCAACCTGCTGCTGGCGCTGGTGATGGTGCTGCTGGCCAGCCTGGTGCTGGGCATGGGCCTGCCGGTCACCGCCAGCTACATCGTGCTGATCGTGCTGGTGGGCCCGGCGCTGACCGCCGAGTTCGGCGTGCCGCTGCTGATCGCCCACCTGGTGGTGTTCTGGTACTCCCAGGACTCCAACGTCACGCCGCCCATCGCCCTGGCCGGCTTCGCCGGGGCGGCCATCGCCGGGGCCAAGCCCATGGACACCGGCTTCCAGGCCTGGAAGTTCGCCAAGGGGCTCTACCTGATCCCGCTGTTCATGGTCTACAACCCGGAGATCATCACGGGGGGGCCGGTGCCGCTGCTGGTGTGGACCGCCTTCACCGGCCTGCTGGCGCTGGGGGCCTTCGCCGCGGCCCTGGAGGGGTACCTCTTCACCCGCATGTCCTGGCCGGTGCGCCTGGTGCTGCTGCCGGCGATCGTCGCGGTCTTCTACCCGAGCCTCGCGGTGGAGGTCGCCGGCGCGGTGGTGATGGTGCTGGCGCTGGCCGGCAACTGGCTGGCCAGCCGGCGATCGAGCGTGCCGGCCTGACGCAAGAGGCCCCGCCCGAGGCGACTCGGACGGGGCCTTATGGGCGCGTGCGCCGCCCTCAGTAGGTGGCGTCGCCGTCGACGGCTTCCTCGGCCTCGTCCATCGCCTCCTCGGCCGCCTCTCCGGTGGCTTCCATGGCGTCCCCGGCCTCGTTCATCGCCTCGTCGGTGGCCTCCTCGGTCGCTTGCATGGCGTCTTCGGCCTCCTCGGCGGCGGCGTCCATGGTGTCAGCCGTTTCCTCGGCGGCCTCGTCCAGAGCCTCACTCGCGTCGTCGGCGGACTCCTGCATCTCCTGCTCGATCTGTGTCTCGGTTTCGGCGGCCTCTTCGGCGGCGGTATCGTTGCCGTCGTCGCAGCCGGCGAGCATCAGGGTACCGGCCAGGGCCGCGATCAGGATCAGTGGCTGTTTCATGGGTCTCTCCGTCGTTGGGTGAATCCGCTGGGCGTGCTCCCTTGCCCTTCACACACTGACCCTAGCAGCCAAACTGGCACTCAGGGTGAAAGTGTTGTCGCACCTCGGCGACGGCTCTCGCGGGTGAGGTAGCGGGCGCCGGCCTCTGCTAGAATGCTCCTCTTCCGTTCTTGACCGTGCCGCGTGGAGCCTGCCCCGTGGCCCTTTCGTCGTTCTTTCTTGCCAGGAGTCGCAGATGTCGTCATCGAAGCAGTCGCCGAAGGTCGGCGTGATCATGGGGTCGAAGTCGGACTGGCCCGTCATGGAGCATGCCGTGACGATGCTCGAGCGCCTCGGCGTGCCCTGCGAGACCCGCGTGGTCTCCGCCCACCGCACCCCGGACCTGCTCTTCGACTACGCCAAGTCCGCCGCCGACCGCGGCCTCTCGGTGATCATCGCCGGGGCGGGCGGGGCGGCCCACCTGCCCGGCATGGTGGCCTCCCAGACGGCGCTGCCGGTGTTCGGCGTGCCGGTGGAGTCCAAGGCCCTGAAGGGCCTGGATTCGCTGCTCTCCATCGTGCAGATGCCCGGTGGCGTCGCCGTGGGCACCCTGGCCATCGGCAAGGCCGGCGCCACCAACGCCGGCCTGCTGGCCGCCCAGGTCGTCGGCCTGCAGGATACCGAGGTGCGCCGCGCCGTGGAGGCCTTCCGTGCCGAGCAGACCCAGACCGTGCTCGACAACCCCGATCCGCGCCCCGCGGCCGAGTGACAGGAGAGAGCCCATGAACATCGGCGTACTGGGAGCCGGCCAGCTGGGTCGCATGCTCGCCCTGGCGGGCTATCCGCTGGCCAACCGCTTCACCTTCCTCGACACCACCGGCCACCCCAGCGTCGGCATCGGCGAGGTGATCATCGATACCGACCAGAAGCACCTGGCGAGCTTCCTCGAGCAGGTGGACCTGGTCACCTACGAGTTCGAGCACCTGCCGGTGCCGCTGGTCCAGGCCATCGAGGAGGTCAAGCCGGTCTATC
>JAWWBV010000308.1:0-3914 GCA_033720795.1 Halomonas sp.
CCCGCTCGCGACTGGTGCGCGCCGGCTGCGCCTTCGTGCGGGCGATCCACGAGCTCTTCTGGGCGTTGCTCTTCCTGCAGGTGTTCGGCCTCTCCGCCGCCACCGCGCTGATGGCCCTGACCATCCCCTATGCCGGCATCTTCGCCAAGGTCTTCGCGGAGATCCTCGAGCAGATCCCCGGCGCGCCGCGGGACGCCCTGCCGCCCGGCGTCTCACGCCTCTCGCGCTTCGCCTATGCGGAGCTGCCGCTGGCCTGGACGCGGCTCGCCGCCTACACCCGCTACCGCTTCGAGTGCGCCCTGCGCGCCAGCGTGCTGCTGGGCTTCGTCGGCCTGCCGACCCTGGGCTTCCAGCTGGAGACCGCCTTTCGCGAGGGGCGCTACCACGAGGCCGGGGCGCTGCTGTGGCTCTTCTACCTGCTGATCGCGAGCCTGCCCTGGTGGGGACACCGCCGGCTGCTCCCGCTGCTGGTGATCGGCGGCGCCGTCCTGCTGGCACCCTGGCCGGAGGTGAGCGGGGGCCTGCTGTGGCGCTTCGTCAGCCAGGACATCTGGCCGCCGGCGCTGCTGGCGGGAGACTGGGAGGGACTCATCGACTGGCTGGCGCGGGTGCCGGAGCTCGGCCCCGCCATCGGCAACACCCTGCTGCTCGGCCTGCTGGGCAGCATCGGGGCGCTGCTGGTGGCCCTGGCGCTCTGGCCGCTCGCCTGCCGCCACTTCGGCAACGCGGCGACCCGGCTCGCCGGCCGGGGGCTGCTGCTGTTCCTGCGCTCGACCCCCGAGTTGATGCTGGCCTTCCTCTTCCTGCTGCTGCTGGGCCCGTCGCTGCTGCCCGCCTGGCTGGCGCTGTCGCTGCACAACGGCGCGCTGATCGCCTTTCTGGTGGCGCGCCACGCCGATGCGATCACCCCGGGCATGCCGGACGCCAACGGCGTCGGGCGCTTCGCCTACGAGCTGCTGCCGCGGGTCTATCCGGGGATGCTGGCGCTGCTCTACTACCGCGCCGAGGTGATCCTGCGCGAGACGGCGATCCTCGGCATGCTGGGCGTGGCGACGCTGGGCTACTACATCGACGCCAACTTCGAGTACCTGCTGTTCGACGTCGCCTTCTTCCTGCTGCTGGTCACGGCGCTGCTCAACATCGCCGTGGACGCCCTCTCGCGGCGGCTGCGCCCCCGCGAGGCCGCGGTCATCGACGACCCCTGCCAGCGCTAGGCGGCCGGGACTCGAGGCGTCCCGGCCGCGGCCATCAGCTGCCCGGCACCAGGGCGGTGACGGTGATCTCCACCTTCAGCTCGTCGGCGGGCAGCGGCGCGCAGACGCAGGTGCGGGCCGGGGCATGGCCGGTGGGCACCCAGTCGTCCCAGACGGCGTTCATGGCGGCCACGTCGTTGCCGTCCTTGAGGTAGATCGTCGCCGAGAGCAGGTGCTCGCGATCGGAGCCGATCTCGGCGAGCAGCGCATCGACCCGCGCCAGCATGCTCCGGGTCTGCTCGGTGATGTCGCCGTGGCGCGCCTCGGGGCCGGCCACCTGGCCGCACAGCCAGGCCACGCCGTTGTGGATCACCGCGCGGCTCATGCGGGCCTTGGTGTCGTGACGTTCGATGCTCATGTCGCTCTCCGTGGGAAGTCAGGGATGGAATCGCGCGCCGCCGCCCGCGCTGGGCGAAGGCCCGGAGGGCCTCGGGCGGGGCCGCGACGGCTCATCTTGCCATCGCCGCCGGGCCATCGCACGCCCGGCGTGCCGCCGCCTCCCTCGGCCCGACACGACGACGCCGGCCCGATGGCCGGCGTCGTCGTGTCGTCGGACGGGGAAGCGCGCGATCAGCGCAGCAGCAGCACCGGCAGGCTGGCGCGACGCAGCATGGTGGTGGTGGTGCTGCCGACCAGCAGGTGGCGCACCCGCGAGTGGCCGTAGGCGCCCATCACCAGCAGGTCGATGCCGTGCTCCTGCTGGTAGCCGCGCAGGGTCTCCTCGACGTCGCCGGCGCGGATCGCCCCCTCGGCCTCGTGGCCGGCCTCGCGCAGGGTCGCGAGTGCCCACTCCAGCTGGGAGCGATGGTCCCCGGTCTCGGCGCCGACGATGACCACGTGCACCGGGATGCCGTTGAACAGCGGGCTCTTGGCCAGCATCTCGACCCCCTTGCGGGTGGTCTTGCTGCCGTCGAAGGCGATCATCACCCGCTCGGGGCGCGTGAAGGTCTCCGGCGCCATCAGGATCGGCCGATGCAGGGTGCGCACCACCCGCTCCAGGTTGGAGCCCAGGTGGTCGCTCGCCTGGTGGGCGCCCTCGCCGCGCTTGCCGATCACCAGCAGGCGCATGTCGGCCTCGAGCTCGGCCAGGGTCTCCACCAGGGTGCCGTTGCGCTGGCGGGTGGCGGGCTTGGCCACGCCATCCTCGACGGCCCGCTCCTTGGCCGCCTTGAGCATCAGCCGGCCCTGCTCCTGGGCCACCTTGGCGCGCTGCTCGTCCAGGTGCGCCAGCTCCTCGAGCAGGTGCTCCCGGGCGCCGAGCCCGAGGTTGCCGGAGAGGTCGGCCTCGGCGGTCTGCGGGTGGTTGTCCACCACGTGCAGGAAGGTCAGCGGCGCGCCGAGCGCGAGGCTCGCCCAGGCCGCGTAGTC
Organism: Halomonas sp.; assembly: GCA_033720795.1. Taxonomy (GTDB): domain Bacteria; phylum Pseudomonadota; class Gammaproteobacteria; order Pseudomonadales; family Halomonadaceae; genus Halomonas. The sequence goes on from JAWWBV010000308.1 coordinate 2,622, forward strand.
GCACACCCCCTCGGAAAACTGCGAGCCGTCGATGGCGGCCATCACCTGTTCTGTCATCGTCTGGTCCTGAAACTGGCGTGTGTTGTCGTCGCTTCCACGTTCTACCGGATCCGTCCGGCGGGTCAATGGCCGCCCATCAGCTTCTCGACGGCTGCCGGGTCGTCATGCACCGCGTAGCGGTCGACGATGGTGGCGCTCGCCTCGTTGAGGCCGATCAGCTCCACCTCGGTGCCCTCGCGGCGGAACTTGATCACCACCCGGTCCAGGGTCTGGACGGCGGTGATGTCCCAGAAGTGGGCGCGGGAGAGGTCGATGGTGACCTTCTCCACGGTCTCCTTGAAGTCGAAGGCGGCCCCGAAGCGCTCGGAGGAGGCGAAGAACACCTGGCCCACGACCTTGTAGAGGCGATGCCCCTCCTCGGGGGTCTCGGCGCCGACGTAGAGGATGTTGCCGACCTTGTTGGCGAAGAAGAGCGCGGCCAGCAGCACGCCGACGAAGACGCCGATGGCCAGGTTGTGGGTGCCGACGGTGACCGCCACGGTGGCCAGCATCACGATGTTGGTGCTCAGCGGGTGCTTTCTGAGGTCGCGGATCGACTCCCAGCTGAAGGTGCCGATGGAGACCATGATCATCACCGCCACCAGGGCCGCCATGGGGATCTGCGACACCCAGTCGGCGAGGAAGACCACCATCAGCAGCAGCACCACGCCGGCGATCAGGGTGGAGAGGCGCGTGCGGCCGCCGGACTTGATGTTGATCACCGACTGGCCAATCATCGCGCAGCCCGCCATGCCGCCGATCAGGCCGGTGCCGAGGTTGGCCAGGCCCTGGCCCTTGCACTCGCGGTTCTTGTCGCTTTCGGTGTCGGTCAGGTCGTCGACGATGGTGGCGGTCATCATCGACTCCAGCAGGCCCACCACGGTGAGCATCACCGAGTAGGGCAGGATGATCATCAGGGTCTCGAGGGTCAGCGGCACCTCGGGCCACAGGAACACCGGCAGGGTGTCGGGCAGCTCGCCCATGTCGCCCACGGTGCGGATCTCCATGCCGGTGAGCAGGTAGACCGCGGTCAGCACCAGGATGCAGACCAGCGGCGAGGGCAGCAGCTTGCCCACCCTCGGCAGGTGGGGGAAGCCGTAGATGATCGCCAGGCCCGCCGCGGTCATGGCGTAGACGTGCCAGGTGACGTCGGTGAGCTCCGGCAGCTGGGCCATGAAGATCAGGATCGCCAGGGCGTTGACGAAGCCCGTCACCACCGAGCGCGAGACGAAGCGCATCAGGTCGGCGAGGCGC
>JAWWBV010000309.1:0-3912 GCA_033720795.1 Halomonas sp.
TGGAGGCCACCACCGCGGGGTTGATGGCGTAGTCGGGCAGGTAGCGGCCGTTGCGGTGCTCGCGGTTGATCTGCGCCGCCAGCTCGGGGTCGCGCAGCCACTGGCGCACCTCGGCCCCGTTGTCGGCGGCGATGCTCGCAAGCGCGGTGCCGAAGCTGCCGCCGCCGAGCACCGCCACGCGCATGGGTTGGTCTGACATGATCGCCCCGGAAAACTGAATGGATGAGGGATTGTAACGAAAAAACGCCCCGTGAAGGGGCGTCTCGAGGGACCCGTCGACGCGACGGGCCGGTTGATGGGCAGCCGCACCCGAGCCGACAAGCGGCCCGGGCGGGCGGGGATCAGTCGATCAGGTGCAGCAGCGAGTCGATGCTCGCTCTGGCATCGCCGTAGAACATCCGGGTGTTCTCCTTGAAGAACAGCGGGTTCTCGATGCCGGAGTAGCCGGTCCCCTGGCCGCGCTTGCAGACGAACACCTGCTTGGCCTCCCACACCTTGAGCACCGGCATGCCGGCGATCGGGCTGTTGGGGTCCTCCTGGGCCGCGGGATTGACGATGTCGTTGGAGCCGATGACGATCACCACGTCGGTGGAAGCGAAGTCGTCGTTGATCTCGTCCATCTCCAGCACGATGTCGTAGGGCACCTTGGCCTCGGCCAGCAGCACGTTCATGTGGCCCGGCAGGCGGCCGGCGACCGGGTGGATGCCGAAACGCACCTCCTTGCCGGCGCTGCGCAGCTTGCGGGTCAGCTCGCTGACCGCATTCTGCGCCTGGGCCACCGCCATGCCATAACCCGGCACGATGATCACGCTGTCGGCGTCGTTCAGCGCGCTGGAGACGCCGCCGGCATCGATGGCCACCTGCTCGCCCTCGATCTCCGCCGCGGGGCCCTGAGTGCCACCGAAGCCGCCCAGGATCACGTTGATGAAGTTGCGATTCATCGCCTTGCACATGATGTACGACAGGATCGCGCCCGAGGAGCCCACCAGGGCGCCGGTGACGATCAGCAGGTCGTTGGAGAGTGTGAAGCCGATGGCCGCCGCGGCCCAGCCGGAGTAGCTGTTGAGCATCGACACCACCACCGGCATGTCGGCGCCGCCGATGCCCATGATCAGGTGGTAGCCGATGAAGAAGGCCAGCGCCGCCAGCACCAGCAGGGTCCAGAAGCCCGCGCCGTTGAGGTAGAGGATGGCCAGCAGCAGCGAGAGTGCCGCCGCACCGGCGTTGAGCAGGTGCCCGCCGGGCAGCTGCTTCGGCTTGCCGTCGATCTTGCCGGCCAGCTTGCCGAAGGCGATCACCGACCCGGTGAAGGTCACCGCGCCGATGAAGATGCCCAGCACCACCTCGACCTGCAGGAAGGTCAGCTCGGCCGGGGTCTTCTCGGCCACCAGGGCGGCGAATGCCGAGAACTCCTGGGACGTGGCCTCGACGGCGCGGGCCGCCATCACCCGGCGCCGTTCCAGGTCGGCGTTCCAGGCCACGAACACCGCGGCCAGGCCGACGAAGCTGTGCAGCGCGGCCACCAGCTGCGGCATCTCGGTCATCTCGACCTTGCCGGCCACGTAGACGCCGATGCCCGCGCCGATGGCCATCATCGGGATCATCCACCAGTAGCCGCCGATGCCCGGCCCGAAGGCGGTGAAGAAGACCGCCACGGCCATGCCGACGATGCCGTACCAGACGGCGCGCTTGGCCTTCTCCTGGTTACTCAGTCCCCCCAGCGAGAGGATGAACAGTACACTTGCCGCGATCGCCGCGGCAGAAACGAATCCTTGACCCAACATGTCGTCTCTCCGCCGCTCAGGATTTCTGGAACATGGCGAGCATCCGGCGTGTCACCAGGAAGCCACCCACGATATTGATGGACGCGATCAGCACCGAGATCGCCGCCAGCACGCCGACCACGACGCTGCCCGAGCCGATCTGCAGGACCGCGCCCAGGATGATGATGCCGGAGATGGCATTGGTCACCGCCATCAGCGGCGTGTGCAGCGAGTGGCTGACGCCCCAGATCACCTGGAAGCCGACGAAGCAGGCCAGCACGAAGACGATGAAGTGCTGCATGAAGGAGGCCGGGGCGACCTGGCCGAGCAGCAGCATCAGCGCGCCACCGACCCCCAGCAGGGTCACCTGGCGCTTGGTCTGCGCCTTGAAGGCGGCGTGTTCGGCGGCCTTCTTCTCCTCCGGCGTCGGCTCCTTCTCCTTGGGCTTGGGCTTGGCCGCGCCGATGGCCTTCACCTTGGGCGGCGGCGGCGGGAAGGTGACCTCGCCCTGGTGGGTCACCGTGGCGCCGCGGATGACGTCGTCCTCCATGTTGTGATCGATCACGCCCTCCTTCTCGGGGGTGAGATCGGTCAGCATGTGGCGCACGTTGGTGGCATAGAGCAGCGAGGCCTGGGTGGCCATGCGCGAGGGGAAGTCGGTGTAGCCGACCACCGTCACGCCGTTGTCGGAGACCACCTTCTCGTCCGCCCGGGTCAGGTCGCAGTTGCCGCCCTTCTCGGCCGCCAGGTCGACGATCACCGAGCCGGGCTTCATGGCCGCGACCATGTCCTCCAGCCACAGCTTGGGCGCGGGCTTGCCGGGAATCAGCGCCGTGGTGATGACGATATCGACGTCCGGTGCCTGCTCACGGAAGCACTCGAGCTGCTTCTCGCGGAATTCGGGGCTGGAGGGGGCCGCGTAGCCACCGCTCTCGGAGCCGTCCTGGCTGTCCTCGAAGTCGAGGAACAGGAACTCGGCGCCCATGGACTCGATCTGCTCCGAGACCTCGGGGCGCACATCGAAGGCGCGCACCACGGCGCCGAGGCTGGTGGCCGTGCCGATGGCGGAAAGCCCGGCCACGCCGGCGCCGATCACCAGCACCTTGGCGGGCGGGACCTTGCCGGCCGCGGTCACCTGGCCGGTGAAGAAGCGTCCGAAGTGGCTGCCCGCCTCGATCACCGCCCGGTAGCCGGCGATGTTGGCCATGGACGACAGCGCATCCATCTTCTGGGCCCGCGAGATGCGCGGCACCATGTCCATCGCCACCACGGTGGCGCCCTTGGCGCGGCATGCCTCGAGCATCGCCTCGTTCTGGGCCGGCCAGAAGAAGCTGATCAGGGTCTGGCCCTCGCGCAGGCGCTCGGCCTCCTCCTCGAGGGGCTCGCGGACCTTGATCACCACCTCGGCCTCGGTCCACAGCGCCTCGGCGCCGTCGACCACGGTGACGCCGGCATCGCGATAGGCGGCGTCGTCGAAGCCCGCCGCCGCGCCGGCCCCGGTCTCGATGAGGCAGTCGTGTCCGAGTTTCTGGATAAACTTCGCGCTGTCAGGGGTCAGCGCGACGCGCGCCTCACCCTTGGCGAGCTCCTTGGGTGCACCAATCTTCACGTTGGATCTCCCGCTAGTTATTGAAATCTTGCATGGGTCAGACCGGATATTCATACCTGAGCATGCCGCAATGCACAACAGCCAGACGGACGTGCGAAGGCATGCCATGCTCGCCCTCCATCAAAACGACGGAGCAATCGATCAGCTGCTGACGGCATCCCTCGTCGCCAAGGTGTCGCGCTCGATAACACGATCCACCAGGTTCCCCGGCCGCCGAGCAGCACAGGGGGTCAAGAGCCACCGGGGGCAAGGGCCAGCGGAATCACCGGCTGACAGCCCCACACCAGGATAGCTCGGGCCGATCTCCGCGTCGTCGACCCGCAAAAGGGGCTGGCGCGCACCCGGCGGGACCACCGCCGAGGCGCTCCCATACTGGACCTGCCCCAACGGGATCCACTTGGGCACATCAGGGCTCCAGGATGACCTTGGCCGCCGAGGTCCGACCCGCGGCGAGTTCGGCGAACGCGGCGGCGCCTTCATCGAGTCGACGCACCTCAACCCAGTCGAGAGATCCCAACGCCTGGGAGTCCAGCAGGTCAA
>JAWWBV010000310.1:0-3907 GCA_033720795.1 Halomonas sp.
GCCTGGGTGCGGCGCTCCTCCTCCTCGGCCTGCTTGCGCAGCTTCTTGCGCAGGGCCGCCTTCTCGAAGCGCAGCTTCTGCAGCCGGGTCTCCAGCCGTAGCGGTGGTACCCGCGCCGGCTTGCCGTGGTCGTCCACGGCGACCATGGTCAGGTAGCAGCTGTTGGTGTGGCGGATCATCTTGTGGCGGATGTCCTCGGCCACCACCTTGATGCCGATCTCCATGGAGGAGCTGCCCACGTGGTTGACGCAGGCCAGGAAGGTGACCAGCTCGCCGACGTGGATCGGCTGCTTGAACAGCACCTGATCGACGGACAGCGTCACCACGTAGTGGCCGGCGTAGCGGCTGGCGCAGGCATAGGCCACCTCGTCGAGCTTCTTCAGGATGGCGCCGCCGTGCACCTTGCCGCTGAAGTTGGCCATGTCCGGGGTCATCAGCACGGTCATCGTGAGCTCGTGCTGGCCGGGGAGGGTCTGGTCGTCCATCGCTTGGATCCCGTGAAGGTTTCATGAAGCATAACGCCTCGTCCCCGGAAGGGGGAGCGAGGCGTCGTCGTATCATGCGAGGCTTGAGACCGGGTCAGAACCAGGTCAGGCCGACGGCGATGATGATGCCGGTGATCAGCAGCTGGATCAGGCAGAAGCCCATGATGTCCTTGGCCTTGAGGCCGGCGATGCCGAGCACCGGCAGCGCCCAGAAGGGCTGCAGCAGGTTGGTCCAGGCGTCGCCCCAGGCCACGGCCATGGCCACCCGGGGGATGTCCACGCCGAGCGCCTGGGCGGCGGGCAGCATCACCGGGGCCTGCACCGCCCACTGGCCGCCGCCGGAGGGCACGAAGATGTTGACGATGCCGGCGCTGATGAAGGACCAGAAAGGCAGGGTCGCCTCGGTGGCGAAGGAGATCAGCGCGCCGGAGAGGGTCTCGGCGAGTCCGGACTGCACCATGATCGCCATGATCCCGGCGTAGAAGGGGAACTGGATGACGATGCCGGCGCCGCCCTTGATCGCCTCGTGCAGGCTGTTGAGCAGGCTCTGGGGCGTGCGGTGGAGCACGATGGCCAGGAACAGGAACAGGAAGTTCACCACGTTCAGGTTGAGGCCGCCGCCTCGCAGTACGAAGTGATCGAACAGGAACAGCAGGCCGGGGATGCCGACCAGCCAGGCGAGCGTGGTGCTGTTCTCGAGGCGCTCCGCCGGGCGGGTGATGCGCGGCCGCTTCGTCTCGGTCTCGCCGAGCAGCGAGGGGTCGATGTAGACGCTGTCCTTCTCGTCCGGGAGCATCAGTCGGTTGACCAGCGGCACCGCCACGAACAGGCAGAGCACGATGCCGATGTTGAACAGCGAGAAGATGGTCTCGCCGGTGCCGATCACGCCGATCTGCTCGACGGCGAAGTGTCCCTCGGTGGCGACCACCAGCGGCACGGAGCCGGCCAGCCCGCCGTGCCAGACGACGAAGCCGGAGTAGGCGCTGGCCACCAGCAGGCGGTAGTCGACCTTGATCTGGCGGGCCAGCTCCTTGGCGAACAGCGCGCCGACCACCAGGCCGAACCCCCAGTTGATCCAGCTGGCGGCCAGCGAGACCAGGGTCACCAGCAGGATGGCGGCGCCGGCGTTGTTGGCCAGGCCGGCGAGCTTCTGGAGCAGGCGGCTGACGGGGGGAGAGCTGGCCAGCATGAAGCCGGTGACCAGCACCAGCAACATCTGCATCGAGAAGGTCAGCAGGTTCCAGAAGCCATCGCCCCAGAAGCGCAGCACCGCCAGTGGGGTCTGGCGCTCCACGGCGATGGCCGCGGCGGCGGCGATGACCGTCAGCAGCAGCACGAAGATGTAGGGGTCGGGCAAGTACCTTTCGACCAGCTTGACGGCCGGCCGTGATAGAGCCTTGAGCATGGGAGTTCCCTTGTTCTGTTGTCTTGTGGCGTACCCGACAGAAAGTAGCGCAATCTCAGAGGCTTGTGCTACCCGGGACGGGGCGCGTCGTCAACGCGGGCGGCCGTCGCGTGATGGCACCAGTGGCTGCGGCGATGGTGGCGGTAGTAGGCGGCGAGCACCCCCGAGCGCACCGCGGCGAAGGCCAGGAAGGCGAGCCACAGGCCGTGGTTGCCGAGCCCCTGGGTGAGCCACCAGAGCGGCAGGTAGACGGCGAGGCCGGCGAAGATGCTGTTGCGCATCTCGCGGATCGCGGTCGCGCCGATGAAGACGCCGTCCAGCAGGTAGCTCCAGACCGCCACCAGCGGCATGACGACCATCCAGGGCAGGTAGGCCCCGGCCGTCTCCCGCACCTCCGGCAGGCCGGTGAGCAGCGCGATCAGCCCCTCGCCGCCCAGGGCGAAGGCCAGCGCGGCCGTGCCGGCGGTGATCAGCGAGAAGCGCGCGGCGCTCTTTACCACGTCGCCGAACTCGTCGAAGCGCCGGCGGCCCACGGCGCGCCCGGCCAGCGCCTCGGCGGCATGGGCGAAACCGTCCAGGGCGTAGCTGGTCAGCATGATGAACTGCAGCAGCACGGCGTTGGCGGCCAGCACGGTATCGCCCTGGGCGGCGCCGCGGGAGGTGAAGAAGGCCATGGCGAAGAGCAGGCCCAGGGTGCGCACGAAGAGGTTGGCGTTGACCCGGAACAGCTCGCCGTAGGCGGCGAGTCTCAGGATCCGGCTGCGCAGGAAGCGCCCTGCGAGCCCCCTGAGCTGGCGCGACACCAGCCAGAGGCCGAAGGCCAGCGCCGTGTAGTCGGCGATCACCGTGGCCCAGGCCACCCCGTCGCTGGTCATGCCCAGCCCCACCACGAACAGCAGGTCCAGGGCGATGTTGACGCTGTTGGTCAGCACCAGGATGGCCAGCGTCACCCGCGAGTTCTGCTGGCCGAGGAACCAGCCGAGGATGGCGTAGTTGGCCAGCACCGCCGGGGCCGAGAGCAGGCGGATGCGGGCATACTCCGCGGCGAGTTCGGTGGCCGCCGCGCTGCCGTCGAGCAGCCACAGCCCGAGCCGCACCAGCGGCTCGCCGGCCACGATCAGCGAGAGGCCGATCCCCATGGCGAGCAGCAGCGACTGGCCGAGCAGGTTGCGCACCTCGCCATCCGCCACGCGCCCCACCGCCTGGGAGGTGAGGCCGGTGGTGCCCATGCGCAGGAAGCCGAAGCCCCAGTAGAGGAAGCCGAACAGCGTCGCCCCCAGGGTCACCCCGGCGAGGTAGCGCGAGTCGGGGAGGTGGCCGACCACGGCGGTATCGACGAGCCCGAGCAGCGGCACGGTGATGTTGGAGAGGATGATCGGCCAGGCCAGCGCCCAGATGCGCTGAGGCGCCCCGGCGGTCTTGGTCGACGTCACGACGAATCCCTTGGCGGTGAAACGGGGCAGCGTGGCGTGTCCCGCCCCATAACGCAACGGCCCCGCCGTTTGGCGGGGCCGTCGGGGGCAGGCAGGCCCTAACTTAAAAATGGTAGCCCAGGCTACCGGAAATCATGTCAATTTCGAAATCCTCGCCGCTATCACTAAGATCGTAACGTTCGTACTCTGCACGCATCACGAGTTGATTGACGATATATTCGGCGCCCACCCCATAGAAGGGATCAATGTCGTCTGTGCTTTCCGTTTCGTGAGCTACAAGGGTTCCATTTACCCTAGCACTCCCCGTTGCCTCCCCATCCCATGCAATCAACCCCAGCTTGCCATAAAGACTAAATGGGCCTTGGATTGGCAGTTTGCCGAGAGCCGAAAACCCGAAGCCTTCGGCGGATACCTTTCCGTCGGCAGTGACCGTGTTAGTTCCAAACGCCTCTCTGAAGTCAGCGGTGAAATCGCCGAAATCCAGGTAACTGGCTTCCACGGCGAAGAAGGGGTTGAATTGGTAGCCGGCAAACAGCTTGTAGCCGACGTCGTTGTCATCGGTATCGAAACCGAGATCATCCAGA
>JAWWBV010000311.1:0-3895 GCA_033720795.1 Halomonas sp.
ACCAGCGCCAGCGCGTGCTGACCTTCCTCGACCCGGAGAGCGACCCGCTGGGCGCGGGCTGGAACATCATCCAGTCGACCACCGCCATCGGCAGCGGCGGCTTCTGGGGCAAGGGCTGGCTGCAGGGCACCCAGTCCCAGCTGGAGTTCCTCCCCGAGCGCCATACCGACTTCATCGTGGCGGTGCTGGGCGAGGAGTTCGGACTGGTGGGGATGCTGGCCTTCCTGCTGCTCTACCTGCTGATCGTCGGGCGCGGGCTTTGGCTCGCCGGGGCCGCCCAGGAGACCTTCGGGCGGCTGGTGGCGGGCAGCATCATCCTGACCTTCTTCATCTACGTCTTCGTCAACGTGGGCATGGTCAGCGGTATCCTGCCGGTGGTGGGCGTGCCCCTGCCGCTGGTCAGCTATGGCGGGACCTCCAGCGTGACCTTGATGGCGGGTTTCGGTATTCTCATGGCCGTGAATGCCCACCGCCGACTGCTGCCGCGCTAGGCGGCCGACACGACTCAGGGAGAGCTGCGATGACGGTGTCGTCACCACGGGGAACACGCTGGAAGGCCTGGCTGGCGGGAGGGTTGCTGGCCCTGAGCGCCGCCGGCTCGCCGGCGGCCGACTTCGACCCCGAGCGCCACGGCGAGGCGCGTCGGCTGGTGGAGGAGCTCGCCGCGCAGGGCATCGACCGCGACTGGCTCGAGGCCGCCATGGAGGCGGCGGAGTATCGACCGTCGGTGCTCGACGCCATGAGCGGCGCCGCCGAGCATCGACTGACCTGGCCCGAGTACCGCGCCATCTTCCTCGACGAGGCGCGCATCGCCAACGGGGTGGCCTTCATCGAGGCCCACGCGGATGCCTTCGCACGGGCCCAGGCCGAGTTCGGCGTGCCGTCGGAGGTCATCGCCGCGATCCTCGGCGTCGAGACTCGCTACGGGGAGGTCACCGGCCGCCACCGCGTGCTCGACTCGCTGTCGACCCTGGCCTTCCACCATCCGAGCCGGGGGCGCTTCTTTCGCGGCGAGCTGGCGGCCTTCCTGGCGATCGCCTTCGAGCAGGGGCGAGCTCCCGGCAGCCTGACCGGCTCCTACGCCGGTGCCATGGGCTATCCGCAGTTCATCCCGACCAGCTACCGCGCCTACGCGGTGGATTTCGACGACGACGGCCTGCGCGATCTCTGGGCCAACCCGGTGGATGCCATCGGCAGCGTGGCCAACTACTTCGCCGAACATGGCTGGCGCGCGGATGCGCCGATCTATCATGCCGTCGCGGGGCCCGCCGCACTGCCCGGCGGCATCGAGTTCAATCGCGCCGCGCGACCGCCCGCGGTGCCGGCCGGCCGGCTCGACGAGGCGGGCCTCGCGGTGCCGGACACGCTGGACGACGAGCATCGCCTGCTGCCGGTGGCGCTGGAACAAGAGGGGCAAGACGCCTGGCGCTACGTGCTCGGCGAGCAGAATTTCTACGTGATTACCCGCTATAACCACAGCCATCTCTATGCCATGGCGGTGACGGAGCTGGCCGAGGCGATCGCCGAGGCGCGCGGCCGCGAGGCCGGTTGGCTCGAGGCCGCCGACACGATGCCCGAGGAGGCCCCATGAGACGCGCCCTGGTGATCCTGAGCCTGGCGACGCTGCTGGCCGGCTGTGCCGGCAGCGGCGGCCCGCGCCCCGCGCCCGTCGAGTCGAACGCGTCGGCCTCCGGATCCTCCCCGTCGGGCGAGCGCTATGCGCTCGCCGGGGACGCCTATCCCGAGGATCCGCCGGATGTCGCCCAGGTGCCCGATGCCGTGCCACAGCGCGAGCCGCGCTCCCGGGGCGGCAACAAGTCCCCCTACGAGGTGTGGGGCAAGCGCTACGAGGTGATGGCGGATGCCAGCGGCTATCGTCGCGAGGGGCGGGCCTCCTGGTACGGCGAGAAGTTTCACGGCTATGCCACCTCCAACGGCGAGATCTACGACATGTACAAGATGAGCGCCGCCCACCGCTCCCTGCCGCTGCCGAGCTTCGTTCGGGTCACCAGCCTCGATAACGGGCGTTCGACGATCGTGCGGGTCAACGATCGCGGCCCCTTCCACAGCGAGCGGGAGATCGACCTCTCCTATGCCGCGGCCGCCCGTCTGGGCATCCTCGAGCAGGGCACCGGCCGGGTGAGGGTGGAGGCCATCGACGTGGACCGCTGGCTCGCCAGGCGCGGCGGTGCCCCGCAGTCTGAATCCCGCGAGGACGCGACGCCGGCGCCCGCCTCGGCGAAGGCAGACACCCGCGACGCGCCGGCGGATGGGGTCTTCCTGCAGGTGGCCGCCCTGGGATCCGAGGAAGGGGCCCGGGCCCTGCAGGCGCGCCTCGAGGCGGAAATCGCCCGGCCCGTGCGCGTGGCCAGCGCCACGGGCCTGCACCGCGTTCAGGTCGGCCCGCTGGATCCCGCGGGCCAGGTCGACCCGGTCCGTCAACAGTTGCGCCGGGCCGGCTTCGCCCAGGCCTTCATCGTCGACGATGCCGACTGAGTCGGCGTCCCCTAGCGTATAACCCTGTGATGCACCCGATGAGAACCCTTGCCATGAGATTCGCGTTTTTCCTTCGTCGCCTCCGGCTCCTGCCGGTGCTGCTGGTCAGCCTGCTGCTGGTCACGTCACAGGCCGCGGCCCAGTCGGTGCCCAAGCCGCAGACCATGATCCCCTCGCCGCCGCAGCTGGCCGCCAGCTCGTGGATCCTGATGGATGCCGACAGCGGCCGAGTGCTGGCCGAGCACAATTCCCGCGAGCGCCTGCCGCCGGCCAGCCTGACCAAGCTGATGACCGCCTACCTGGTGGAGCGTGAGCTCAATCAGGGCAATATCAGCCCGGACGGGCTGGTGCCGATCAGCGAGAAGGCCTGGCGCACGGGCGGCTCGAAGATGTTCATCGAGGTCGGCGAGCAGGTGCCGGTCAGTCAACTGCTGCACGGCATCGTCATCGTCTCCGGCAACGACGCCAGCGTGGCCATGGCCGAATACCTGGCCGGCGGCGAGCGTCCCTTCGCCGACCTGATGAACCAGCATGCGACGCGGCTGGGCATGCACGACACCAACTTCGTCAATCCCACGGGCCTGCCCCACGAGGACCACTACTCCTCGGCTCACGACCTGGCGCTGCTCTCCCAGCACATCATCAACGACTATCCGGAGCACTACCGGATGTATCGCCAGAAGGAGTTCACCTACGGCGGTATCGAGCAGCCCAACCGCAATCGCCTGCTGTGGCGTGATGCCAGTGTCGACGGTCTGAAGACCGGCTGGACCGAGGAGGCGGGCTACTGCCTGGTCGCCTCCGCCGAGCGCGACGACATGCGGCTCATCTCGGTGGTGATGGGCACGGCCTCCGAGGAGGCGCGGGCCCAGGAGTCCCAGAAGCTCTTGAGCTACGGCTTTCGCTACTACGAGACGCTGAAGCTCTACGACGCCGGCGCCGTGCTCAATACGCCGCGCGTCTGGGGCGGCGACAAGAACGAGCTGCGCGTCGGCGTCGACAGCAGGGTGGTCATGACCGTGCCGCGGGCTCGCGACGACGAGCTCACCGCCAAGCTCGACATCCAGACCGACCTGACCGCACCGATCGCCGCCGGCGACCGGGTCGGCACCATGGAGGTGCGCCAGGGCGAGGAAGTGGTCGGCGAGCGGCCGCTGGTCGCCCTCGAGAGCATCGAGGAGGGCGGCTTCTTCAAGCGCCTGATCGATCAGGTGCAGCGCTTCTTCACCAACCTGACCCGCGGCTGGTTCGACTGAGTCGGCGGGCGCACGTCGCCCGCCACGCGCTCGTCGCGGCAAGGCGCCACGGGCCGGCCCCCTTCGGGCCGGCCCGTGGCGTTTCCGGCCCCCGGCGGCGCCTGTCCGGTTGGTCGCCGCCGCCGCCTTGCGTAGAATAGGGG
>JAWWBV010000312.1:0-3894 GCA_033720795.1 Halomonas sp.
ACAGCTACTTCGAGGACGGCCCGGACCCGGAGGAGTTCCTGGTGCTGCCCGAGGCGATCATCACCTCGCTGGAGGCGCTCAACGAGATCCACCACACCGGCATGATCATCTTCGAGGCGTTGCCCGAGCACCTCAAGATCCATAGCCACTACCGCCTGCTCGACCCCTCCCGGGAGGCGGAGTTTCGCCGCCGGCTCGAGGACATCCTCGACGCGGTGGGGCTGATCGAGGGGCTCGGGGTCTCGGGCTTCATGAAGATGCCCTACAAGGACACCCGCTTCTTCGCCCATATCGAACGCCAGCCCGAGCGCTTCTATCCGCGCAATCCCCGCCGGGCGGCGGAACTGTCGGCGACGCGCGAAAGCCAGTAGGCTAACGGTTTACCGGGTTTCTCGTCGCACAGGGAGGCGGGTCGACGCTTATGCTCCAGCCATTGCTGATCAAGCTGCTGGCCACGGCCGGCATCGTGATGCTGGTGGCGCTGTCGGTGGGCCGCCTGGGCCCGAGGCTAGGCGGCATCCTCGCCGGCACCCCGGTGATCCTCGGGCCCGGCTACTTCTTCATGCTGCGCGAGCAGTCGGCGGACTTCGTGCAGCAGGCCGTGCTCTCCACCCTGCAGGCGCTGGTGGCGACGCTGCTCTTCACGGTCTGCTTCGTGGTGAGCACGGCGCGGCGCACGGCCCTGCAGGGCCTGGCGCTCGCGAGCCTGCTCTGGGTGCCCGGGGCGCTGCTGTTCACCCGGCTGCCGGGCGGGCTGGTCGGCGTCGTCGTCGCCTACCTGGCGGTGCTTTCGATGGCGGAGGGGATCAACCGCCGCCTGAGGCTGGGTCAGCCGGTGGTGGTGGCCAGCACCGGCTGGGGCAACCTGGTGCTGCGCGGGCTGCTGGCGGGGCTGCTGGTGAGCCTGGCGACCACGCTTGCCGCGCGTTCGGGGCCGGCCCTCTCCGGCGTCATCCTGGGCTTTCCGGTGGGGATCCTGACCATCGCCTGGGCGCTCTCCGAGCGCTACGGGATCGAGGTGGCCCGCACCACGGTCAGCATGACCCAGCGCGGCATGCTGAGCCTGCTCGCCTTCTGCGTCGTCAGCCACCTCGGCGTGGGCCACCTGCCGGGCCTGCTGGTCTTCGCCCTGTCGCTGGCCTCGTCGATGGCGACCAGCGGCCTGCTGTTCATGCTGAGCCTCTGGCAGGCGCGGCGGCGCTACCCGCGCTGCCCGGCCTAGGGCCCGGAGCAATGCCGTGGCGTCGGGCCATCCGGCGCCGCGGTCGCTGGGTCGCCGCGCGCGACAGCCGGTGGGGCCCGCCTAGAGCGAGGCCGCGCAGCGCGCGGCCTGGTCGTAGAGGCCGGACATGGCGCGCAGCAGGCCCGCCAGGCGGCTCATCTCCTCGCGCTCGATGCCCATCGAGGAGAGCGAGTCGACCAGGCAGGCCTCGCGGATCTCGGCGTAGCGGCTGCAGGCCTCGCGGCCAAGCTCGGTGGTGCGAAACAGGCTCTCCTTGCCCTGCTTCTCGCCGGCCACCAGCCCCAGGCGTCCCAGCTTCTTCAGGGCATAGGTCACCGTGTGAGTATCCTCGACGTTGAGCACCAGGCAGATATCCGCCTGGCGCTTGGCCCGCGCCCGGTGATTGATGCTGTGCAGTACCAGCACGTCCAGGGCGCCGAGCTCCGGATACCCACTGGCCGTCATGCAGCGCACCATCCAGCGGTCGAAGGCGTGGCCGGCGATGATCAGGCCGAATTCGAACTCCGCGAGCTCCTGGCTGCTGCGCGACAGGTGCTCCGAGGAGACGATAGGGCCGCGGGGTGTCCGGTCGCGTGACACCTGCTGCTTCTTTTCCATGTCGGTTTCCATGACTGTTTCCCTCCTCAATTGCCCATGGCCTGGGGCAGCCAGGTCACGATGCCGGGGAAGACGCTGATCAGCACCACGCCGAGCATCATCAGGAAGAAGAACGGCAGGGCGGCCCAGGCGATCGACAGGATGTTGCGCCCCGTCATGCCCTGCAGCACGAAGAGGTTGAAGCCCACCGGCGGGGTGATCTGCGACATCTCCACCACCACCACCAGGTAGATGCCGAACCAGATCAGGTCGATGCCGGCGGCCTCGACCATCGGCAGCATGATGGAGGTGGTCAGCACCACCACGGAGATGCCGTCGAGGAAGCAGCCCAGCAGGATGAAGAACAGCGTCAGGGCCGCCAGCAGCATGACCGGTGAGAGCCCCAGGGTGCCGATCCAGGCGGCGAGCTCACGCGGCAGGCCGGTGAAGCCCATGGCCGCGGTGAGAAAGGCGGCGCCGGCGAGGATGAAGGCGATCATCGTCGAGGTGCGCACCGCCCCGAGCAGGGCGTCGCGAAAGACTCCGCCGTTCATGCTGCCCTGGACGCGGGCCAGCAGCAGCGAGAGCACCACCCCCACGGCCGCCGCCTCGGTGGGGGAGGCGAGCCCGGCGTAGATCGAGCCGATGACCCCGACGATCAGCGCCAGGAGCGGGATCAGCCGGCGCGCCCGGCGCAGCTTCTCGGCCAGCGGCAGGCCGGTCTCGGCGGGGGGCACCTTGTCCGGGAAGCGCCAGGACCAGAGCATCAGGTAGCCGGCGAACAGCGAGATCAGCAGCAGGCCCGGGAAGATCCCGGCCATGAACAGCCGTGCGATCGACTGGTCGGTGGCGACGCCGTAGACGATCAGGATGATCGAGGGCGGGATCAGCAGCCCCAGGGTCGCCGAGCCGGCCAGGGTGCCGATCACCAGCTGCTCGTCATAGCCGCGGCGGGTGAGCTCGGGAATGGTCATCCTGCCCATGGTGGCGCAGGTGGCCGCCGAGGAGCCGGAGACGGCGGCGAACAGGCCGCAGCCGATGACGTTGGTGTGCAGCAGGCGCCCCGGGATGCGCTGCATCCAGGGCGAGAGGCCGGTGAACATGTCGTCGGCGAGCCGCGAGCGGAACAGGATCTCGCCCATCCAGATGAACATCGGCAGCGCCGTGAGCTCCCAGCTGTAGCTCTCGCCCCAGACGTTGGAGGCGAGCACGTCGCCGGTGGGCACCGAGGTGAACTGCGAGAGCCCGAGCCAGCCCAGTCCCAGCAGCGAGAAGGCCACCCAGACGCCGCTGCCGAGCAGCAGCATCAGGGCGACGAAGAGGATCGTCATCATCACGAGCATGGTGTGTCTCCCGGGCTCATTCCTGGCCGCTGTCGTCGATGGTAAAGGAGGAGGGCCGGGTCACGGCGGTCACCAGGGTCGCCCACCAGGCCTCGGCGAGCGCCAGGCAGAACAGCACCACGCCGGCGAGCATGGCGGACTGGGGAATCCACAGCGGGATGCGCAGCAGGCCGTAGGAGGTCTCGTTGAAGGCGATGCTGTCGGCCAGCAGCCAGTAGAGATACCAGCCGAGGTAGAGACCGAGCATCAGCGCGATGCTCAGGCAGAAGAGCTCGACGAAGGCGCGCGGCGCCGGCGAGAGCCGACCGACCAGCAGCGTCACGCGGATATGGCCGCCGTGCACGAAGGTGTAGGCGAGCCCGAGGAAGCTGGCGCCGACCAGCAGGAAGCCGGAGATCTCGGCGAGGCCGGGAATCGCCAGGCCGATGCGGTCGCCGCCGAGCGCGGTGGCAAAGCGGTCGACGAGGCGACCGAGGATCTGGGCGGTGATCAGCGCGCAGATCAGGCACAGGCAGAGGGCGGCCAGGTAGCCGCCCAGCTGGTAGAGGGGTCTGAGGCGATAGGTCATGGCAGGGTCCAGAGGCAGCTGCCGGGGCGAGGGCCCCGGCAGAGGAGGGCGGATCAGTCGCGAGCGGCCTCGTAGGCCTCGAGGATGGCGGCGCCCTGGTCACCGGCGCGGCCGGCCCACTCCTCGGTCATGGTCGCGCCGACCTCCTCGAGCAGGGTGGCGAG
>JAWWBV010000313.1:0-3884 GCA_033720795.1 Halomonas sp.
CGTGCCGGCGATGAGGCTTTGCGTCCTGCGGTGCGACTATCATACAGTTGTTTGAAAATGTCGCCGTCCCGACCATGAGGATCCCGCCGTGAGTGCCTACCCCCAGCTGTTCCGTCCCCTGAAGGTCGGCCACCTGACGCTTCCCAACCGGGTGCTGATGGGCTCGATGCACACCAACCTCGAGGAGGCCCCCGGCGGCTTCGAGCGCCTGGCGGCCTTCTACGCCGAGCGGGCCCGGGAGGGGGTGGGGCTGATCGTCACCGGCGGCATCGCACCGCTCGCCGAGGGCGCCGTCTTCCAGGGTGCCGCGACCCTCGAGCGCCCCGAGCAGGTGGCGGACCACCGTCGCGTGGTCGAGGGCGTGCACGAGGCCGGCGGGCGCATCTGCCTGCAGATCCTGCATGCCGGCCGCTACGCCTATACCCCGGCGCTGGTGGCGCCGTCGGCGATCCAGTCGCCGATCACTCCCTTCATGCCCCGCGAGCTCACCGCCGAGGAGGTCGAGGCGCGCATCGAGGCCTACGTGCGCTGCGCGACCCTGGCCCGGCAGGCCGGCTACGACGGGGTCGAGGTGATGGGCTCCGAGGGCTACCTCATCAACCAGTTCATCTGTCCGCGCACCAACCATCGCGACGACGCCTGGGGCGGCAGCGTCGAGAATCGCCTGCGCTTTGCCGTGGAGATCGTGCGGCGCATCCGCGAGGCGGTGGGCGATCGGTTTCTCGTCATCTTCCGCCTGTCGATGATCGACCTGGTGGAGGAGGGCAGCAGCCGCGACGAGGTCCTGGCCCTGGGGCGCGCCATCGAGGCCGCCGGCGCCGACCTGATCAATACCGGCATCGGCTGGCACGAGGCGCGGGTGCCGACCATCGTCACCAGCGTGCCGCGCGCCGCCTTCACCGAGGTGACCCGGCGGATGAAGGCGGAGCTGTCGGTTCCGCTGATCACCACCAACCGCATCAACATGCCCGAGGTGGCCGAGCGGGTGCTGGCCGAGGGGCATGCCGACATGGTCTCCATGGCGCGCCCCTTCCTGGCCGACCCGGCCTGGGTGAGCAAGGCCGCCGCCGGGCGCGACGACGAGATCAACACCTGCATCGCCTGCAACCAGGCCTGCCTGGATCAGGTCTTCCTGGGGCGGCTCACCTCCTGCCTGGTCAATCCCCGCGCCTGCCACGAGACCGAGCTGGTCATCACGCCGGCCCAGTGCGCGCGACGCGTCGCCGTGGTGGGCGGCGGCCCGGCGGGCCTCGCCGCGGCCGTGACCGCCGCCGAGCGGGGCCATGCGGTGACCCTCTTCGAGCGGGCCGACGAGCTCGGCGGCCAGTTCAACTACGCGCGGCGCATCCCCGGCAAGGAGGAGTTCGACGAGACCCTGCGCTACTACCGGACGATGCTCGACAGGCACGGCGTCGAGGTGCGGCTCAATGCCGAGGCGGGCGTCGAGGCGCTTCAGGCCTTCGACGCCGTGGTGCTGGCCACCGGCGTGCGCCCCCGGCGCCTCGCGCTGCCGGGCATCGAGCATGCCATGGTGATGAGCTATCCCGAGGCGATCACCCGGCCCGAGCGGGTCGGCGCGCGGGTCGCGATCATCGGCGCCGGCGGCATCGGCTTCGACGTGGCGGAGCTCCTGACCCACGCCGGCGAGGGCGCCCAGGACGTCTCGGCCTGGTGCGACGAGTGGGGCGTCGACCTGGCCCTGTCGGAGCGTGGCGGGCTCAAGGCGCCGCGCCCGCCCGCGACCCCGCGCCGGGTCTTCCTGCTGCAGCGCCGGGCCTCGCGGCCCGGCAAGGGGCTCGGCAAGACCACCGGCTGGGTGCATCGCGCCTCGCTTCGCCATCGCGGGGTCGAGGCGGTCGCCGACTGCGAGTACCTCGGCATCGACGATGACGGCCTGGCGCTGCGCGTGGCGGGCGAGCCGCGCCGGCTCGAGGTCGATACCGTGGTGGTGTGTGCCGGTCAGGAGTCGGTGCGCGAACTGCTCCAGCCGCTGCGCGCGGCCGGCGTGAGCGTGCATGTGATCGGCGGTGCCGACCAGGCCGCCGAACTCGATGCCCGGCGGGCCATCGCCCAGGGCACCCGTCTCGCCGCGGCCCTCTGAGGCGCCGCGCATCCCTCGTCCCGCCTCCGATCGGCGTCGCCGCGTCGATCCCCCTCCGCCGGCCGCCGGTGTCTCCGGTGGCCAGCGTCGTCGCAGCGTTTAATCTCTCGACGATCATCCTGAACCGACGGACATTCCCGGGCTCTCAGTGTTGAGGGCTCGGGAGCGTTGATTGGTGGGCTAAACCGTTATCCGCTGATGCTGTCTACGCTTTAGAGACCCCATCCCGGCTTTATCATCACCATGTCGTCGTGGCCGGGGAATCGGGCTTTAAGGAGGCATCGATGAGCATCTTCGACCATGTGCAGAACCGCTTCTCTCGCGTCCAGCAGGAAGAGATGAGCCTGCAGGAGTACCTGGAACTCTGTCGCCGAGAACCGGTGGCCTATGCCACTGCCGCCGAACGGATGCTGGAGGCCATCGGCGCACCGGAGGTGATCGACACCGCCAAGGATCCGCGACTGTCGCGCATCTTCTCCAACAAGGTGATCCGTCGCTACCCGGCCTTCGCCGAGTTCTACGGCATGGAGGAGGCCATCGAACAGATCGTCGCCTATTTTCGACACGCCGCCCAGGGGCTCGAGGAGCGCAAGCAGATCCTCTACCTGCTGGGGCCGGTGGGGGGCGGCAAGTCGTCGCTGGCCGAGCGCCTCAAGCTGCTGATGGAGAAGGTGCCCTTCTATGCCATCAAGGATTCGCCGGTCTATGAATCACCGCTGGGGCTGTTCTCTCCCGAGGAGGACGGCGAGCTGCTGGAGAAGGAGTACGGCATTCCCCAGCGCTACCTGAGGAGCGTGATGTCGCCCTGGGCCGCCAAGCGGCTCAAGGAGAACGGCGGGGACATCTCGCAGTTCCGGGTGGTGCGCCTCTACCCCTCGCGGCTCAACCAGATCGCCATCTCCAAGACCGAGCCCGGCGACGAGAACAACCAGGACATCTCCTCGCTGGTCGGCAAGGTGGATATCCGCCAGCTCGAGCTCTACTCCCAGGACGATCCCGACGCCTACAGCTTCTCCGGCGGGCTGTGCCGCGCCAACCAGGGGCTGATGGAGTTCGTCGAGATGTTCAAGGCGCCGATCAAGGTGCTGCATCCGCTGCTGACGGCGACCCAGGAGGGCAACTACAACCCCACCGAGGGCATGGGCGCGATCCCCTTCGACGGGGTGGTGCTGGCGCACTCCAACGAGAGCGAGTGGCAGACCTTCCGCAACAATCGCAACAACGAGGCCTTCCTCGATCGGGTCTATATCGTCAAGGTGCCCTACTGCCTGCGGGTCACCGAGGAGATCAACATCTACAGGAAGCTGCTCGAGCACTCCTCGCTCAACGCGGCCCCCTGCGCCCCGGACACCCTGCGCATGCTGGCCCAGTTCTCGGTGCTGTCGCGGCTCAAGGAGCCCGAGAACTCGAGCATCTACTCCAAGATGCGGGTCTACGACGGCGAGAACCTCAAGGACACCGATCCCAAGGCCAAGTCGATCCAGGAGTATCGCGACAGCGCCGGCGTCGACGAGGGCATGGAGGGGCTGTCGACGCGTTTCGCCTTCAAGATCCTCTCCAAGGTGTTCAACTTCGATAACCACGAGGTGGCGGCCAATCCGGTGCACCTGCTCTACGTCCTCGAGCAGCGCCTGGAGCAGGAGCAGCTGCCCAGGGAGACCTTCGAGCGCTACCTGCGCTTCATCAAGGAGTTCCTGGCGCCGCGCTACGTCGACTTCATCGGCAAGGAGATCCAGACCGCCTACCTCGAGTCCTACTCGGAGTACGGCCAGAACATCTTCGA
>JAWWBV010000314.1:0-3865 GCA_033720795.1 Halomonas sp.
CCAGGCGATCGATGCGCACCTCGCAGCCGGCCTCGCGGCTCCACTCGAGGAACAGGTCCCGGCCGCGGCGGTCCTCGTCGGTCAGTGCCAGGCGGCAGCTCCCTCCCGCGGGCGTCGCGCCGATCTCGGCCATGGTCATGATGCGCTGCCAGAGCCGGCGCGCATTGGTGCAGGGTCTCGTCACGTTTACCTTCCTTGTTGATTGTTATGAGGTAAATCGAGGGAGGGGTGACGCCGCGGCGCCGTGGCTCCCTCTCCTTCAGAAGGTAGCGAGGCGACGTGATCGCGTATAATATCAATATGCGAAGAACTGATACTTTCAGGGCATCAAATGAACCGCTTTCTGGCGCTGCAGATCCACTACTTCATGGCGGTCGCCGAGGAGCTGCACTTCCGCCGCGCCTCCGAGCGACTGCATGTGGCACAGCCGGCGGTCAGTCGCGCGATCCGTCAGCTGGAGACGCAGCTCGGCGTGAAGCTGCTGGAACGCGATAACCGCAATGTGTCGCTCACGGCTGGAGGGAAGGTCTTCTACAGGGAATGCCAGAAAGCGGCAGACATCATGGAAGGCGCCGGAGCAAGTGCCGTCAGGGCCGCCCATGGCGAGGCAGGCCATCTGACTCTCGGCTATATCGACTTCGCCATCAACGGGCCGCTGCCCCGGCACCTGTCGCGCTTCTACGAGGCCTTCCCCGATGTCAGCATCGAGCTGGTGCGGCGCAACTCCCACGAGCAGCTGGAGGACCTGGCAAGCGGCCGGATCGATCTGGGATTCTTGATCGGCCCCGTGATTTCCGAGAGGATCGCACACCGCACCTTCTACCAGGCGCCCTTCGTCGTGGTCCTGCCCCGTGACCACCCGCTCGCCGAGTGCCAGACCATTCCCCTCGAGGCGCTGGCCAACGAGCCCTTCATCCTCGGCAATCAGGACGCCTGGCGCCACTTCATTCCCCAGCTGCAGGCCTACTGTCTCGAGGCTGGATTCATTCCGAGGGTCGTTCGGGAAGCACCGAGCAGCGACAGCATCTTCGGCCTAGTCGCCGCCCGGATGGGCGTGACGCTCTATCCCGATGGCGACTTGAACCATAGCCGCGAAGACCTCGCCATCAGACCGCTGGAAAACAGCAATGCCAGGCTGAGCATCGAGCTCGCCTGGCATCTTGACAACGCTAATCCAGCCCTCACGCCCTTCATCGAGCAAGCACCGTGATGGCATGACACATCATCGCCTCCGCCAGCCGGAGCCAGCGGGGCGAAAAACGCGACTCAGAGCACTTCGTCCTTCAGGTGGTACCAACGGTAGAGGAAGCGCTGGCCGACGCGTCGGAACGGCGCGAAGGCCTGAGACTCGACCATCTCCCGAAGGTTCGGGAACGGCAACTTCGAGGTGAAGATCGGCAGATCCAGTTCCTGGCCGTGTCCGGCGATCCACTGCGCCAGGCGTCGACCGGCCTGGGCCGAGTACATCACGCCGTTGCCGCCGTAGCCCAGGGCGTAGTAGACCGTCTCCTTGGCATCGGGCTGATGGATGCGCGGCATCATGTCATGGCTGACGTCCACCCAGCCCCACCAGGAGTAATCGAGCTCGATACCCTTGAGTGCCGGGAACTTGCGGTGCATGTCACCGATCAGCATCGACTCGTACTTCTTCTGCGGCGCATCGTGGCCGGTGATGGCGCTGCGGCTACCGATCTGCAGGCGGTTGTCCGGCAGCAGGCGATAGTAGTGGCGCAGGATCCGGGTGTCGGTGATGATCTGGTGGGTGCGGAAGTTGCACGCCGCCAGCTCCTGGTCGGTCAGCGGCCGGGTGACGATGGAGTTCGAGAGGATCGGCAACAGCCGGTTCTTGAGCTCGCGATGCAGGCTCTGGGAGGTGTAGCCGCCGGTGGCAATGCCCACGGCCCGCGCCTTGACCACGCCGCCCGGGGTCTGCAGGTAGTGCACGCCGCCGCGGGTCTCGAAGCCCTGCACCGGGCTCGCCGGGTGGATCTTCACCCCGAGCGCCCGAGCCTTGCGGTGATAGCCGAAGGCCAGTTTGCCGGCGTGGATGCCGATGCCCTCGGGTTCGTGCATGGCACCGGCCGCCTCCTGGTCACCGAGCCACTCGCGCTTCACCGTGTCGGCGTCGAGAATCTGGGCGTCGTAGTCGAAGGTCTCACGCAGCAGCTTGGCTTCCTTCTCGAGGGTCGGCATGACCTTGTCGCGGTGGGCCAGGTAGAGATGGCCGCCCGGCTGCGGCTCGCAGTCGATGTCCTTGATCAGCTCCTTGAAGGTATCCATGGCATCCAGGCACTCGCGATGCAGCTTGAGCGCCGTGTCGAGGCCATAGCGCTGGATCCACTGCGAGCGCTTGAGGCGACCGGAGGCACACTGGGCCTGGCCACCGTTGCGGGTCGAGCAGCCCCAGCTGGTGCGGTTGGCCTCGAGCACCGTGGCCTTGATGCCGTACTCCTGGGCCAGGAAGATGGCGGCGGTCAGCCCCGTGAAGCCGGAGCCGATGATCACCACATCGGCATCCGTGTCCTGTGTGATGGGCCCGTCATCGGCCGGCGGCTCGCCGGCGGTGCCGATCCAGTAGGTCGGCGCATAGTCGCGCCCCGCCCCCGGAGTCGCGTTCTTCAAGGGGTCATAGGCCGGATCATACGGCTGGGATGGGGAGGTCTTGATCTCCGCCTCCACCCTGGCATTTGGCATTATTGTCTCCATGATCGGACTCCTCACAGTATGGATGCCGAGATCGAACCTGGGAAATCAGGCGTTGACGGGTGGCCGGTTCTTGCGGAAGGCGTTCTTCACGGCGATCTTGCCATCGCGGAAGGTGAAGGCATCGATCATGCGGGCCTCGCTGCGCACGCCGTCGGTGGTGGTACCCTGATAGGTGGACTCGGTGAAGCCCTTGTCGCCGATGACGTAGTGCTCGGCGTCTGTCCAGCTGGCATCGGGGGCGGTCTTCCAGGCATTCTCGAGGCCCTGTCTCACCTCGGCCTGGCCGACGAAGCTCTTGCCCTGCAGCTCCGGGCCGGCGATCGCATGGAAGACGCAGTCGTCGGTCATCATGCTCATGACGGCATCGATGTCGTGACGGTTCAGCGCGTCGCTGAAGGCTTCGAGAAGTTCGGTGGTCGGCTGGCTCATGACGGGCTCCTGACGGTTGTCGTTGTTGAATGTGTCGTGACGGGACAAGTGACACATCGAGGCGGCACCTCGGCCGCGAACGAATCAAGCCTACTGACAAAGCCGAGGGGGCATTAGCGCCAGATACACGCCGGCTGTTGGACCAGCGTGCTCGCCATGCTCGGCGATGCTCGCCGCGCCGTTCGAGATGCCACTCGGCACTCGACCCAGCACGCAAGAAGCCCCGCTCCAACGGCGACAGGCGTCGTTGGAGCGGGGCTTACGTTGTGCACATGTCAGTCGATCGTCAGGCAAAAAAACCCCCGGCGAGGCCGGGGGAACACGTTGCAGCACGTTCGGTGGTACGTCCGATCAGACGTAATCCTGATACTTCTCGAGCAGGCGCACCGGCTTCTTCAGCGCGTCGCGGCGGAAGGGGTCGCCCAGCTCGCGGGTGCACATGATCTCGATGATGCAGGTCTTGCCCTCGTTCATCTGCATGTCCACCGCCTTCTTCAGCGCCGGACCCACGTCCTCGAGGCGGTCCACGGTGATGCCCTCGGCACCCATCGCCCGGCCGATCTCGGCGAAGCTCTGGTTGTCCAGCTCACCGGCCACGAAGCGACGGTTGTAGAACTCGACCTGGTTCTTCTTCTCGGCGCCCCACTGGCGGTTGTGGAACACCACCGCGGTCACCGGGATGTTGTGACGCACCGCGGTCATGGTCTCCATCAGGCTCATGCCCCAGGCG